>VAYV01000261.1 GCA_005883175.1 Actinomycetota bacterium | reverse complement strand
ACGGGCACGAATATAAGACTGCGTTTCCATGAATGTAAATACTTTTCCCGGGAAAAAATCCGTCAAGTCTGCGATTCACTTAAACCGAACCTGATTAACCGTCAGATTCCACCACTACATGCGTCTTACATTCGTCGTATTCACATACGCACGCTGTTTTCACGCTCTTTTGGAAGGGTTCCCTGACGTGCGCGTGATCGCTCATCGCGGCGCTTCCGCGCGCGCGCCGGAGAACACTTTGACCGCATTCCGCGCGGCGTTGGAGGACGGCGCCGACGGCGTCGAGCTCGACGCGCGCCTGACCGCGGACAACGTCGTCGTTGTTCTCCACGATGACGATGTGTCTCGTGTTTCCGGCGCCGCGGGTCGTGTATCGGAAATGACGTTCGAGCAGCTGCGCGCTCTGCTCGTACGCGGTTCTGAACGCATCCCGTCGCTGACCGAGGTGCTCGAGGTGGTCTCCGGTCGCGTGGACGTGGTCGTCGAGATCAAAGGCGCGTTCGGCGGCGCGCGCGCGATCCCCGGCGAGGAGGTTGCGCGCGCGGTTCTGCCGATGATCCGTGATGTGCCGCGCGTGCTGGTCTCGTCGTTCGATCCGGGGGCCGTGGCCTATGTGCGCGCAGCCGCGCGGGAGGTCCCGACGGCGATCACGATCGGAGGCCACGCGGGCCTGGACGAGACTCTCTCCCTGGCGTGGAACGCGGGCCACGGCGAGATCCACCTGCCGGCCAACCGCGTGGAGGCCGGGTTCGTCGCGCGCGCCCATGAATCGGGGCTGGGCGTGTTCGCGTACACGGTCAACGACCAGGCGCGCGCGCGCGAGCTCGAAGCGATCGGCGTGGATGGGATCTTCAGCGACGACCCGGCGGGTGTCCGCTAGGCGATTCCATTCTTGGTGTCGTTTCGCACCCTATGCGTTACAGACGGCAACAAGAAACTGTCGAGACGCCGTCGCAGCCTCAGGCGATGACTGCGAGCGCGCGCGGCACGCTCTCGAACTCGACGGTGGACGCCGTTCCCGCGTAGTCGCCGTCCACCTGAACCGGAACCGGCCGGTCGGCCTCCACGCGCAGCCCGTCGAGGTCGTGGAACGCATTGGCCTTGCGGATCTTGTTGAAGTCGCCGGAGCCGAACGCGGCGATGACGACGCGCAAGATGGTCGGGATCGCGATGGTGCGCACGATCGTCGCGTCCAAGCCCTTCTCGATGTCGGCGAGCGGGCACACGTCGAACATGCGGTCGCCGAGGAAGGTGTACGGGCGCGAGTTGCACACGATCGCCGCGGCCACGCGCTCGATCACCTGGCCGTCCGCGTACACGCGCAGCGGGCCTCGCCGGCCCTGCATCCGCAACGCGGTCGTAACCGCGTGCGTGACGAACGACCATTCGCCGAACCGTCTGCGCGTGCCTGCGGCCTGCTCGACGTTATGAACCACTTGCGCGTCGAGGGCCGCGCCGGCGCAGAACGCGAACATACGGCCGTTCATCTTGCCCAAGTTGATCATCCGCGGCTCGGCGCCGTTGTGGAGCTTCTCGAGCACGATGCTCGTCGCGTCGATCGGGTCTTTCGGCAGCCCCATGGTGCGCGCGAATACGTTGGTCCCGCCGCCGGGGATCGGCACGAGCGGCACGTCGGTTCCGGCCAAGCCGTTGATGACTTCGTTGAGCGTGCCGTCGCCGCCGAAGCACACGACGACGTCGAAGCCTTCGTGCGCGGCGCCGGCCGCCAGATGCGTCGCGTGGTTGCGGCGCTTCGTCTCGACGACGTCGAGCTTCAGCTCATCGGACAAGGCGTGCGCGATCACGTCGCGCATCCGAGGAGAGACGCGCGTCGCTCCGGGATTGAAGACGAGCAGCCCGCGACGCATCACGTGCAGGCTATCAGCCGCGCTTGCGCATCAACCCCATCACTTCGCCGGCCTTCGCGTGGCGTCCGAGGTCCTTCTTGGAGAAGATCAGGTCGCCGTCCACGGTGACTTCGAAGACGCCGCCTTTCGACGGGACGATCACGAGCGACGAGATCGAAAACTCGTACTCGTTCAAAAGCTCGGCCGTCAGACCGACGGCCCGGTCACCGTACCCTCACTGAGCGCAGTACTCGATGCGGATCTCCACGGCGCCTCCCGGTCGCGAAGGGTGTCCTCGGGACTATGCTATTCGCACATGCAACGCGGTTCGCAGGTCATCGATTCCCCTCCCGCGCCGATCGACGAGGGCGGTGGCGGAGGCGGCTGGGCCTGGCTCCTGACGGCGCGCGGCATCATCGAGGCGGAGCTGGTGCGAGGCGTGCTCGAATCGGCCGGCGTCCTGCCGGTCGCGTTGGACGGGCGCGACCCGAGCCCGGGGGCGTGGATGTTCCTCGGGGGCAACGTCAACGCGTTGGTCCGCGTGTTCGTCCCGCTTTCACAGCTGGACTCCGCCCGTTTGATCCTCCTTGAAGCCGGTTTCGAGCAGCCCGAGCCGCCGGCCCCCGCGCCGGCGCCGGCGCGCGCGCGCCGCCTGTCGGGCCGCTTGATCTGGCTGGTCATCACGGCGGTCGTGATCGCTATCTTCCTGCTTGCCACGATGCACGCTCGCGTCACCTAAAAACAGGCCTCTCTTCTTTCCCCGTCCTCGTTGCTACCCTGCGCACATGCGCCGCGCCTTCAGGCTGCTCGTTGTGGGAACGCTGGTATCCGTGCCTGCGGTCGTTGCCGTTGCGTCGGCCAACATGAGCGCGTCGCCGGATCCGTTGAATTTCCCCGCGCAGTGCACACACTCGGCGGCGACGACGAAGCCGCTTGCGGTGACGAACAACGGACCGGACACTGCGACGAACGTGACCGTTTCGGTGTCTCCGTCGGCGATGGCGTCCGTCTTCCAGCTC
>VAYV01000260.1 GCA_005883175.1 Actinomycetota bacterium | reverse complement strand
ATGGTGGGAGACGCCTCAGATCCTTTACGTCGCGGTCCCGGTGACGGGGTGGCTGCTGTGGCGGGTGCGCTCGCACCTGAAGAGCCTGTGGCCGGTAATTCCGTGCGCCGTGCTCGGCGCGATGCCGTGGCTCCTGTACAACCTCCAGCACCCGTGGCGATCGCTGCGTCATTCGATCGGTCATGCGCTGCCGGGGTTCCCATCCACGTTCGTGCGCTTCTTCACGCTCGCGTTGCCGCAAGCGCTGGGATTCCAAGAGCCGCACACCCACCATTGGCTGCCGCCGTCCGTCGGCGTGGTTTTCTACGCGGGCTGTCTCTTGACATTCCTCTACGGCCTCCGCGTGAAGAGGGTCCGGCTATTCGCGGTGATCGGCCTCTGGTATGTGGTGCTGTATCCGCTGTTCCCGCTGTCTTACCGAGCCGACGCCCGGTACGTCTTCTTCATCTGGCCGGTGGTCGCGCTCCTGGCCGGCGCCGGGATCGATGCACTTGCGCGGCGCTGGAAACCCTCGGCCGCGATCGCGCTGATCCTCGTGGCCGCTCTTTCTTTGTCCGGGCTCGTCGTGATGATCGAACGACGGCCTGCGTGGCCCTCATGGGATATCTCGACGCCAGTCAGTATCGAACCGATCGCGCGCGCGTTGGAGCAGCAGCAGGTCCGGTTCGCCTACGGACCGTACCCCGTTGCGTACGCGATCACGTTCATCTCCGACGAGCGCGTCATCGTCGCACCGGCGAACAACGGCCGGTATCACCCCTACGTCGAAGCCGTTGCGAACAGCCCTCACCCGGCCTACGTGCTGATCGACGATCCCCCGAGCGTCACGGGATTCGAAGCGGTGCTGCGCGCGCTGGACGTGGTCCCCAACTGCGCGCGCGCCGCCGGCTTCGTCGTCTGCCACCCCGACCGGCCCGTGCCCCTTGCCCGGGTGCGAGCCTTTATGGAATAGCCACCGACCGGAGAGCAGCCTCGATCTCGGAGCTGGTGACGGGCCCCTCGAAGCGCGCGCGCACCACGCCCGTCTTATCGATCACCCAGACCCACGGCTCGCTCGGGATCCTCCAGGCCGTCGCCGCCGGCGAGAGGATCGTCGCCTGGTTCCCCTTGTAGGGCTCGGCGTGAATGAACATCGCGTCCTTCAGATGGCGAGCGCGCACGTCGACCACCTCGTCGACGACGGGCCCGCAGGTGCGCGACGTGCACAGCAGCGGCGATGCGATCGTGAACACGATCGGCTTGCGCGCGCGCAGCGCCGCGTTTAGGGAAACCGCGTGCATCGGGCAGACGGGCTTGCGCGTGCACATGCTCGTCACCCCGAGCAGATGTCCTGGGGTCGGCGTCGCCACCGAGACCGCGCGCTGCCCGATCCCGGGCGTGGTCGGCGCGTCGAGGATCGTGATCGGCGCGATGCCGTAGATCCCTTGTGCATCGACCATCGTCCAGGCGAGTCCGCTCGGCGGCATCGGCAGCGTGGCGACGTAGAAGCCGGTCGGGTCGCCCGGCTCGTCCAGCACTCGGTATTTCTCGGCGGTCGCGGGGATCGGGCCTTGCGCCGAGGATCCCTGCCCGATCCACACGCGCGCCGGCGGGCCGAGGATCTGCATCCCATCGATATCGGTGATACCGAATGGAAACCGTTGCGCGCGCGACGAGAGGAACTCTTGGCCGCCCGGAAACAGCTGAAGGTCTGACTTCTCGCCGCCCAGGCTGCGCGCGGCTGCTCGCAATGAAGACGGGATGGGGACGCCCGATTTCGAGCATGCCTCGAGGATCGGCGCGATCGCAAGCGCGCCTGCGCCGAGCCCCGCGAGCTTGAGGAAGTGCCTCCGGTCGATCGTCCCGCCGCCGGAGGCGGCCGCACTCACCGGACGGTCACGGTCCCGTTCATCTGCTGCGGGTGGACGATGCAATGGAAGTAGTACGTCCCCGGTGCGGGTGCGGTGAACGTCCAGGTCTGCTTCGCGGGTCCTCCGAACGGCGCCGGTCCGGTTACGAGGGTCGAGCCGTTGGGGCCCGTCAGGGCACGTTCTGCGCCTGACCGCCCGGAGGTGGCGGCGTCGGCGAGCTCGTCGACGGCGGAGCGGTCGAGACATTGGTCGGCTGGGTGGTCGGACCGCCGGGCGGGCCGCCGACGATGACGGTCCCGTTCATCTGCTGCGGATGGATGTCGCAGTGGAAGTAGTAGTGGCCGGGCTTCAATGGAGGGACCGCATACGGGAACGACGCCGGACCGGTGATCACAGTACCCCGGAATAGGTTGGTGCTCTGTGACGGGTCGGTGAAGATGGCGACGTTGTGCTGCACGGAGATATCGTCGTTCGTGAACTTCAGCTGCACCTTCGTATCGGCCGGGAAGTGCAGCTCCTTGGTGTTGAACGCGATGCTTTTGGCCGAGATCGGTACGGGAACGCCGACCACGAGCTCCTCGTGACGCACGCCGGCGTTCGCGCTCACGGCGCCCGCACTGATGAGACCGAGCCCGAGCACCACCATGAGCGTGCGTTGTGCGGGCTTCGTGCGCCGTGTGGCAGCGATCACCGCGGCGATGCCCAGCACGTCGACGGCCACAACAAGGGCGATGAGGGTGGAGCTCTGCTCGGGGACCGCGAGCAGAACACGCGACAGGCTGATCACGAGGGCGCCGACGAACACGGCGGCGACGAGCGGGAAGCTCAGCGGGCGAAGGATCCGCTTCCGGAACTCACCCATGCTTCGTCAGCTCCATCCGGTTCATCGTCCTTTCCACGTCGCGATAGCCGAGGAGGTCGACGCCTTCACGGTTCTCGATGCGATACCACTTCACGAACATCGCGATCATGAAGCCCCAGAGGATCGCGCCGCCGATCAGCTTCATCTCCAAGCCCGCAACGCGCTGGTCGGTCAGTGCTGATATCCCAATGCGATGAAACGTTTCGTAGACGTGGTACAGCGGCCTGCTCCCGAACGTCAGGAAGGACGCGGGGATGGTCGGCACCAGCGACTGCAGGAATAGATAAAGCATCTGCCCCGGGTAGGAGAGCCGCGGCAGCTCGAGCAGCGGGCTCAGGACCGGCATCCACATGATCATCGCCGTGAAGACGAGGAACACGTGCAAGCCGAAGTGCGCCCACTCCGAGTGAACGGACGCGTCCACCATCGTCGGCCAGTGCGTGAAGACCAGGGTTGAGTTGAAGATGATCAGCGCCGGCAAGGGACGAGTGACCGCGCGCGCAACGTTCATCAGCTTGCCGGGGAATAGCGCGCGCGCCATCCACGCCGGAGTCGCCGCGATCAAGAGCGGCGCAACGGCCATCACGAGCAGCAGGTGCTGGAGCATGTGGACGCTGTAGAGGTAGCGCTCGGCGAGCGTGTGGATCGGCCACTCGCCGGCGATGAAGATCGTCGCCACCGCCAGGATCGCGTTGCGCTTCTGCGCGCGCGTCGCG
>VAYV01000257.1 GCA_005883175.1 Actinomycetota bacterium | reverse complement strand
GAACATCCTCTTCGCCGTCGGTCATACGATGCCGACGATCGAGGAAGAGTGCACCAACTTCTACGGTCAGCAGAAGATCCCGTACATCATGCGCGGCATCCCCGAGTCGACGCTGAGCGGACACCCGCTCGCGTACTTCGGGACTCCGTCGGACGACTTCCAGTCGACATTGCTCGCCGACTACGTTGTCCACCGCATCGCGAACGGCAAGACGCTGGTGAACGACATCGTGACCGAGAACGACCAGCCCGTGTCGAAGACCAACTATTCCGCGGAGATCAAGCGTCTCGGTGGGAAGTTCGGCAACACGTATAACAGCGCGCCTCGTCAGTCCGACTGGTCGTCGATCATCAGCCATCTAAAGGGTGACAGTGCCGGGATCGTGTTCCTGAACATCGCCCCGGTCGACGCGATCTCGCTCGCGGTACAGTCGAAGAACCAGGGGTACCACCCGGTCTGGGTTGGAGAGGGCACGCACTGGAATTACAACCTGTCGATGCAGTCGGCGGGCTCTGCGCTGGATGGGGCGTTCGTGTTCTCGCCGTGGGCCTCGATCGACAGCCCCGCTGCGAACGACTACAAGGCGGCCTACGCGAAGTACAAGCCGGGCAAGACGCCGGACGACCTCGGTCTGATCATCTGGGGATACGCGAACATGATCAAGCAGGCGCTGATCGGAGCCGGCAAGAGTCTCACGCGCGCGTCGTTCGTCGACGCGATGAACAAGATGAGCTTCAGCGCGGCGTACTGGAACCCGCTCAGTTACACACCGACGGATCATCGGGGTCCGCGGGTCGTCGCGGTCTTCCGGGGCGACGGCAACGCGCAGAAATGGGTTCAGATCTCCGGATTCGCTGGGTCCTTCTAGATGACCGCGATCATCAACGGGGTCCTGTCTGGATCGGCGTACGCGCTGATCGCAGTCGGATTCGTGATGGTCTACAAAGGGTCGAGGATCTTCAACCTTGCGCACGCCGAGATCGGCGCGTTCGGCCTGTTCATCGCCTGGTACCTGCAGCAGCACAAGATGCCGGTCTTGATCGCGTTCGTCATCGGGATCGTCGTCTCCACACTGGTGGCCATCATCGTCGAGAGAACGTTGGTCAGACGCCTCGTCGATCGGACGCCCCTCGCCGCAGTGGCGTGCACTCTCGGCGTCGCGTTCGTTCTCGCGTACTACGAATTCCTTCAATTCGGTGTGAACATCAAGACGTTTCCACCACCGTTCGGGACGTTCAGCTTCAACATAGGCAACCTTACGGTCACCTCGTCGAGGATCATGATCTTCGTGTTCGCTGCAGCGACGGCGATCGGACTCGCCATCTTCTTGAAGGGGACGAAGTTCGGCCTCGAGGTCACAGCCGCGGTCTCCGATAAGACCCTCGCCCGTCTCTCTGGGATCCGTGTCGACCGAACGCGGATGTTCGTGTGGGCTCTCGCCGGGGCGACCTCGGGGATCGCGGCGATGTTGATCGCGTCGGTCAACACGTTCACGCCCCTTTCCACGACCCTCGTGCTTATCCGCGGACTAACCGCTGCGCTGCTGGGCGGCCTTACGAGCATCACGGGCGCGTTCGTCGGCGGGATAGCGATCGGCGTCGTTGAAGCGCTCGTGGTCGCACATACAACCGTACTGGGTGCCGATTATCCTCGTCGCGTTCGCCGCTGTGCTCTTCTCGATGACGTTCACGAGTGAGTACACGGGGTTTGTGCTCGGCCTCGTCGTGGTGAATGCCGTCGCGATCCTCAGCCTGAACTTGCTGATGGGCTACGCGGGCCAGGTTTCCCTCGGACAGGCCGCATTCGTCGGCATCGGCGCCTTCACGGCGGCGCAACTCGCTCAGTCGAACGTTCCCTTCCCGCTGCCGATCATCCTCGCCGGTCTGTTCGCTGCGCTTGTTGCTGCCGGGGTCGGCTTGCCCTCCTTGCGGATCCGAGGGCTTCAAGTTGCCGCGACTACCTTGGCGTTCGGCGCCGTCGCTCAGTACTTCCTATTCAAGCGGCCGTGGACCTCTAACGCCGGGACCTCGGTGCAAGTAACTCGTCCAAACCTGATCGCCACCGACAAGGCTGTTCTGTTGATGGGTTTGATCGGGCTCGTCGTCATCCTCATCATCGACCGTCAGATCCGTCATAGTCGCATCGGCCGCGCCTTCTTCAGTATCAGAGACCGTGAGGACACAGCCGCCGCTCGCGGCGTGAAGGTCGGTCCAACGAAGCTTCAGGCTTATGCGTTCAGTGGCTTCTACGCTGGAGTTGCCGGTGGCCTGTACGCGTATCTGCTGCAGACGGTAGCGTCCGATACCTTCGATGTGTTCAAGTCTCTTGGATACGTCGCAGCCGTCGTCATCGGAGGTCTCGGCTCGTGGTCGGGCGCGATCGTGTCCGGTGGACTTTTCGCCGGCATCCAACAGCTCCTGAGCGGCATCGCGCGCTACGTCCCAGTCATCGAGGCTGGGTTACTCACGCTGACGCCGGTTCTTCGGCCGGAGGGGCTCGGCTACATCCTCAATCGCTCTGTTTTCGTGCCACTTCCCTGGGTCAAGCCGCGGCCGGAGGAAGGCGTGGGAGACGTCCGTTCGGCGATCGAGCTGATCGCGCCTCCCAAGCGTCCGCTTTCGTTATCCGTTCCAACGCGGACGTTGCTCACCGCGAAGGATGTCGGTGTGCGGTTCGGCGGTTTGGTTGCGCTGCACGACATCAACATGGAGGTGCGGCGCGGTGAGATCGTCGGCCTTATCGGGCCAAACGGCGCCGGGAAGTCCACGTTCTTCAACGCCATCGGCGGGTTCGTCAAACCCAACTCAGGCTCGATCTATTACCGCGGTAAGGATCTGCTGGCGCTGCCGGCGCACGCGCGCGCAGGCCTAGGCATCGCGCGCACCTTCCAGCAAGTCGGCCTGAGCGGCCCGCAGACCGTCTGGGAGAACATGATGTTCGCGCAGCATCAGCTGGCCAGCCAATACGGCCTCACCGCCGCGTTGCTGAGCACGCCGCAGATGCGCAAGGTGGAGAAGGAGCTGCAGACGCGCGCCCGCGCCGCGCTTGAAGTCATCGGCCTGACCGACTACACGGAGGAGAGGGTTCTGAACCTGTCTCACGGCAACCAGCGCCTCGCGGAGGTCGCCGCCGCGATCTCGACCGGACCGGAGCTGCTGATGCTCGACGAGCCGTTCGCCGGCGTCGGTCCGGAAGAGTCGGAGCAGCTTGCCGAGCGTCTGACCGAGCTGCGCGCGGAGCTCGACCTCACGATCTTGGTGATCGAACACGACGTGCCGCTGGTCGCGAGCCTCTGCAGCTACATCTACTGCTTCGCCGAGGGAGGGATGCTCGCCGAAGGCAGCCCCGACGAGGTACAGAACAACGCGGACGTCATTTCGACGTACATCGGGGAGCCCCTCGCGAAGGAGGCCGCCGGTGCCTAGCATGCTCGAGCTCACCGACGTCCGGGCCGGCTACGGCTCGGCCGAGGTCCTCCACGGGATCAGCCTCACCGTGGATCAGGGCGAGGTCGCGGTCATCCTGGGCGCCAACGGGGTGGGCAAAACGACCATGCTTCGTAGCATCGCGGGTCTGCTTCGTCCGTGGTCCGGCCGTATCAGCTTCGGTGGGAAGGTCGTTGACCGTATGGGCGCGGAGAAGATCGTCCGGCTTGGCCTGGGCATGGTGCCCGGGCCGCCGGGGATCTTTCGCGACATGACGGTGACCGACAACCTTCGGGTCGGCTCGTTTGCGCTCGCAAAAGGGAAAAAAGCGGATACCCAGCTGGAGCGGATTTTGCAGACGTTCCCCATTTTGAACCAGCGGCGCACGCAGACTGCCGGTAGCTTGTCTGGTGGCGAGCAACGGATGCTGGCGATCGCGCGCTCGCTGATGAGTGAGCCGACGCTTCTGCTCGTCGATGAGCCGTCGATGGGCCTTTCGCCGGTGATGGTCTCGAACGTGTTGAGGCTTCTGAACGAGGTTCGTAAAGAGAGCGGCGTGACTATCTTGATGGCCGAGCAGAACGTGGGTGCGCTGGATATCGCCGACCGCGCGTACGTGATCGAGAAAGGCCGCGTCGCGCGCGAGGACCAGGGCGCCGCTCTGGCTCAGACGCGCGCGGATCTGGCGCGCGCGTACCTCGGGGGCTCGAAGGCTGCGTCGGGAGCGAAGAGATGATCCGACGCTTTTCGATGGTCACCTTCGCGCTCCTGATCTTGCTGGCGTTGCCGCACCCGGAGGCCGGCGTTGCCGCGTCGCCGGCCGAGCCGCGCGCGGCGTCCTGGGCGATCTCGATCGCGCTCCCGAGCGCCGGCGAGGTGCTGCTGGCGGGGCAGTCGACCGCGTCCAGCGGCGCGAAGCCGAACGCGAGCGCGACTGCGTTCTCCGGCGGCGGCCAGAGCACCGGCACCGTCTTCTCAGACGTCGCCCATCCGGATGCCATCAAGTCCGCCAAGGACTTCACCGACCCGGCGTTCCCGACATGCCTCCCGCCGATCCCGCAAGCGACGCTTAATAACGGGCTTTGCGACCCGGGCGGGAACA
>VAYV01000256.1 GCA_005883175.1 Actinomycetota bacterium | reverse complement strand
CATCCCGAGTACGCCACGCCGGAGTGCGACGACATCACCGACCTGATCGCGCACGACAAAGCCGGTGAGCGGATCCTCGAAGGCTTGCTCTCGGCAGCCGAGCACCGTCTGCACGAAGAGGGGATCGCAGGCGACATCTACCTCTTCAAGAACAACACCGACTCGGCCGGCAACTCGTACGGCTGTCACGAGAACTACCTCGTGAGCCGGTACGGCGAGTTCCAGAAGCTCGCCGACGTGCTGATCCCGTTCCTCGTGACGCGGCAGATCTTCGCGGGTGCGGGGAAGGTGCTGCAGACGCCGCGCGGCTCGCTGTTCTGCCTCGCGCAGCGTGGCGACTCCAACATGAGCGAGTACGCGGCGCTTTTGAAGATCGGCTCGACGGATCTCGTGCTGCGCATGATCGAAGAGGGGACGGTGATGCGCGACCTCACGCTCGAGAACCCGATCCGCGCGATCCGCGAGATCTCCCACGACATCACCTGCCGGCGCCGCATGAAGCTTGCGAGCGGCCGTGAGATGAGCGCGATCGAGATCCAGATCGAATACTTCGATCGCGCGCGCAAGTTCGTCGAGCGACGCGGCATCAACGGCTTCGCGACGCGGATCCTCGAGATGTGGGAAGAAGCGTTGAAGTGCTTGGAGGCGCACGACCTCACGCCGCTCGAAGGGAAGCTCGACTGGGTGACGAAGCGAACGTTGATCGAGCGGTACCGCGCGCGCGACAACCTGTCGCTGCAACACCCGAAGGTGGCGTTGCTGGATCTCGCCTACCACGACGTGAACCGCACGCGTGGCTTGTACTACTTGCTGGAGAAGAAGGGCCGTATGGTGCGCGTCGTCGACGAGGCGAAGGTGCAAACGGCGATGCGTGAGCCCCCCCAGACGACGCGCGCGCGCCTACGGGGTGAGTTCATCCGCCGGGCGAAAGATCGCCGTCGCGACTTCACGGTGGACTGGGTCCACCTCAAGCTGAACGACCAGGCTCAACGCACGGTTCTTTGCAAAGACCCGTTCAAAGCGCACGATGAGCGGGTCGAACGCCTGATCGCGTCGATGTAGCAGGCGGGCGCCCGAAATGTCCCCTTCCCCGGGAAGGGGAGGAACACGCGGCGCGAGCGGCGAAAACAGCCGGGACCCTCCGCAAGGGGCTTTGATGATGCGTGCGTCCACGAAGCGTGTCCGTATCGGCTTACTCGTCTGCGCGATCGTGGCGGCCGGCCTCTCGATCGCGTCGTCGCCGGCGAAAGACATCTTCGGGAACGACGTCGTCGGTCCGACCGGGTTCGTGACGACGCGCGACGGAACGTCGATCGCCGTCAGCGTCCGGATGCCGAAGCCGTTCGTGAAAGGCCGCCGCTATCCCGCGATCCTCGACATGTCCGGCTACGTTGGCGGGAGCTCTGCCGGACCGACGATCCCCGGCGAGCTGATCGGACCGTCCGCGCCTCTCGCGGAGGACGACCGCCAGCTGACCGACTACTACAACAGCCACTACGTCACCGTGCACGCGTCCATTCGCGGGACGGGCTGCTCGAGCGGGGAGTTCGATCTGTTCAGCCACGTGAGCGCGCTCGACGGATACGACGTCATCGAGTGGATGGCGCGCCAGCCGTGGTCGAACCGCAAGGTCGGGCTCGAGGGTCACTCGTACAGCGGCATCACGGGCTTCCTCATCGGCGCGACGAGGCCGCCGCACCTCGTTGCGATGACCGTGTCGGGCTTGATCGACGATATCTATCGCCAACAGGCGTACCCGGGGGGTGTAGCGAACGACGGATTCCCGCTCCTTTGGACCGTCGGAATCCGGAACGCGTACGACATCCTCGGCGGGACGGCGCAGCCGATCATCCGCTCGGACCCGTCGGATCCGAAGCAAGAGGCCGTTCGGGAGCAGTGCATCAAGAACCTCGCGACCCACTCGAGAACGATCGGCCAAGATCCGATCGTCCAAGGCGCAACCGGCCAGACCGACAACGATTGGTATCGCTCGCGCTCGCTCATCACGTACGTGAAGGACATCAAGGTTCCGATCATCATCACCGGCGCCTATCAGGATGAGCAGACAAGCGCGCGAGGGCCGGCGCAGTTGTGGGAGCAGATCCAAGGTGTTCCGAAGCGGCTCGTTCTTTCGAACGGCGACCACGACACGAACAACCCGTGCTGCGGGCCGCGAGAGCTCGTGTACGACCGCCTCGCGTGGATGGACCACTGGATGCGCGGGGACGACACGGTGGCCCGGACGCTCGGCATCGCCGACGCGATGAAGCAGCGAACGTCGGTGCGCGTGTTGTGGGAGGTCCACGACACCGCCGGCAAGATGGTCACGAACGAGGTTACCGACTACAGCACGTTCCCGATCCCGCACGCCGCGTGGAAGCGCTACTACTTCGCGTCGAACGGCCTCTTGACGACCGTTGCGCCCGGAGCGAACGACCAGCTCACGTATATCTCGGCGCCGTTCCAGCGCGCCGCGGCGTTCGTGGGGCCGGTAACCGCCAATCTGTGGCTCTCGAGCCTCGCGACCGACACCGAGATGTTCGTCCAGGTGATCGACCAGGCACCGAACGGCGCGCGCTCCTACTTGCAGCGCGGTCTGTTGAAGGCGAGTCACCGCGCGATCGACTGGGCGCGGAGCGATTGCCTCGTGCCGGCCACGAGTGCGCGCGCTTCGTGCGTCACCTCGAGCGGCTCGCCGAACAGGAACATGTTCATGTACCGCCCGTGGCGACCGGACACCGACCCACAGATGATCACGCCGGGGACCCCGCACAACTACTTGATCGAGATCTGGCCGATCGGCTGGATCATCCGCCCCGGGCACCGGCTCGTGGTGACCGTAGAGGCTCCGCCGGCGTCCGACAGCATCTTCATCTACGTCCCGTCGACTATCCCGACGATCAACACGATCCTGCACGACGCCGCGCACCCGTCGTACATCACGCTGCCGTTCGTTCCCGCGCCGTCACGGCTCGGGCCTGCGATCGCGTGCGGCGATATGACGGCGGTGCGCTGCGTGGCGAATCCGCAGGGTTAGCGCCGGGCGCGCGCGAGCGTCGCGGCGTGTACGCCGGCGGCCGCGGCTGCTCGGAAGAAGTCTGGATCGTCTTCGTACGAACGTCCCATCGACCGCAGGGGAACGGGGCTCCCTTTCAGTGCCGCTTCGGCGGTCCCGAGGTCGACCTCGATCACGTCGTGCTTGCGCGCGACCTCCTCCAGCCGGTCTCGGATCTCCGCAGCGCGCTCGGGCGCGAGGGAAGGCAGTGTCACTTGCGCGCGCGCCAGCGCGAGCGAAAGCGCCGTGAGCGTGTGGTGCGAAAGCCCTCGGTGCCGTTCGCGCGCGTCGGCGAACGAGATGCGGGGAACGACGACCGGCGTGCCCTCCAGCGCTGTGACCGCGTTGACGATGGCGGCGACCTCGATCGAGGCGTGGCCCCAGCGTGAGCCGCTCCCGAGGTTCCCGGGCCCCATCGAGACAACGACGACGTCTGCGCGCGCGATCGCTTTGGCGGCGGCGAGCGCGCCGTAGATGCTGATCGCTTCGATATCGCCGCCGGTCGCCTGTCCCGCGGTGATCGTCGTGTCGAGCAGCCCGGCTTCGCGCAGCGCCGGAACGGTCTCGCTGAACGCCATCAGCAAGGCCCCGCCGTCGGTCATCACGTAGGCGATACCGAGCGCGGGATCGATCGCGCGCGCGGCCACCACGGCGGGGGCCAGCGCGCTGTGCAGCCCGGCGGCGATGACCGGCATGCCCTGCAGCGAGGCGACTTCGTCCAGGGCGTCCGACCGGGTCTGCTCGATCGCGTCGACCGAGGACTGCACGGGCGTGTAGCGAAGTTTCATCGCGTGGCCCGAGACATCGCCGGGTTGCTCGCGTCCCTCGACGGCCATGACGATGTGCGCGCCACCGGTCCCCAGGCCGAGCGCGACGGCGGTCGTGTTCAGAACAACGACGTTGCCCACGTCGACCGGCCCGGTGAGCATGTCGTATGAGATCGCTCGCTCGCGCGCACCGGCGATCTCAACGACGAGGTCGGTGAGACCGTGCCCCGTCGCGCGCGCCTCGACCACGGTGCCGCGCCGGATCTGGATCATCGTGCCCCAGGCTCCCCGGCGCGCATCCGGCGGATCAGGGCGATCGGGGTTTGTTGGTGCCCCTGGCCCAACGGGTTGTCTCTGAACAGCTCGACGAGCAGCCCTCGGTCGACACCCGCGCTCGCCCCCAGCACGTTTACGCCGATGTCGTTCGCGTCGATGACGGCGACGTCCACAGGCCCGCCGGCCCCCGCGCCGAGGGCCGCAGCAAGCCCACGCGCGACGCCGTCGGGATCGGCCGGCGCCTTCTTCGCGTGCGTGTTGTACGGCGGCAGGGTTCCCGGCGTCGGGCCGTCGATCGCCGCCGCTTGTGGTCCCGCGACGCGGTAGAAGACGCCGCGCACGCCGAACGGCCGCGTGATCGCAGCGGCGAAGGCGGCGAGCAAGATCCGCAGCGCGCCGACCTCTTCGATCGCGAGCTGCATCGTCTGCGGCAAGCCGAGACCGATGCCGACCGGCGTCTTGCCGACGAAGCGCGCGAGCAGCCGCGCGAGCGCAGACGCGCGCACCTGATCCACGGGGAACGAGCGGCCTTGCGAGACGGCGACCGCCTTCTCGCTTATCGCGACGGTGTCCCCGGGTCGGACGTCGTGATCGACGAGCGCCTTCTCGACGATCGTCTGCAGGTCGTCGCCGGATGCGATCAGCGGCGAGCGAACCGGGATGCGCGCGTAGGTCGCGTCGCCGGCGTTCGCGAACAAGTGGCGGCCCGGGTTGGGCGCGCGCGACGCGACGAGGCGCGCGGCTTCGTCGGTCCCGATCGCGCGCGCGGCGAGCTCGTCGCCGTAGCGCGCGAACGCCGGAATCGTCTCCTTCCGAAGGTCGCGACCCGTGCGGTCGCCGAAGTACACGCGCAGCCAGAGCTCCACGTTCATCGCGCGCCAGAAGAACATCGAATCGTCGATCTCCCCGTCGCACGCGCGCCGGAACGCGTCGGCGACGGCGAGCCCGTTCCAGTAGGGTCGCGCGCAGAACGCGGGGGAGCGGTAGAGGCTTTGGATGATCGCGCGCCGCGCGCGCAGCCACCGCATCTCCGGGGTCGTGAACCCCACCTTCCACCGGCGGGTCCGGATCTTCTC
>VAYV01000255.1 GCA_005883175.1 Actinomycetota bacterium | reverse complement strand
CACGCGGCGGCGCGAGGGGGCTTGCGCGAAGGAGACGACCGCAACGTCACGCATCGGCGCGCATCCTCTTCAGCACGTCGTCGATCGGCGCGTCGGGCTCACCGGCCGGCTTGAAGTACTTGATCGTGTCCATGCTCGGGACGCGCTCACCTTCCGGCAGCCACTCCGCGCGCACACGCATCCCCATGCGAACCTCTTCGGCCGCAACCTCCTGGATGAGGTGCATCAGCGGGATGTCGGCACCGTCGAGAAGGATCGACGCAGACACGTACGGGATCTCAACGGTCGCACCTGCAAACGGGACGTTGACGACGCAGAACGTCGTGATGGTGCCGACGTCGGGCAGCTCGACGACTTCTTCCGTCGGCACGCCGTCACGGGGACACGCGCCACTGCCGCCGCCGACGTACACCTTGCGGCATTTCGCGCACCGCTCGCCGAGGATCTTCCCTTGCGCGAGCCCGCGCAGGAAGCGCGAGCGGCCGGCGCCCGGCGAGTAGTCGTACTCGAGCCGGATCGGCATCGTGACGATCATCGGCTCGTTCATTTCTCGGCCTCGAAGCACTCGATGTCTTGGATGCGGCCGTCGCGCTCGGCGCGCCAGCGCGCGCGCACGCGCATGCCGGTCTTCATGTTCGCTTCCGCGCCGGCGTCGACGACGTGCAGCATCGCCGTGTCGGCGCCGTCGAGCTTGATCAGCGCCCACGCGAACGGCTTCTGCAACGGGTTGTTCGGACGCGGCTCGGTCACCCACGCCCACGTCGTGACGACGCCGGACTGGCCGACCTCGACGAATTCGCTCAGTGATTCGGCGGTCTGCGGGTCGTACTCGACCGGCGGGACGATGACCTGGCCGCGCGCGCCTTTGATGCCTTCGATCTTCCCGGCGCGCAGGCCGCTGAAGAAGCGCCCGATGACCGGCCCGACGCTGCGCGTGTACGCGTACTCGAGGACGTGCGGCGCGCGCAGGACTTCTTCACTCATATCGCGCGCTCCTTGCCCGTCCAGTATGGATCGCGGAGCTTGCGCTTGTATAGCTTCCCGTTGTCGTCGCGGGGCATGTCGGTGGTGAAGTCGAAGGACTTCGGAACCTTGTAGCCGGCAAGCCGCTCGCGACAATACTTCTCCAATTCAGCCGCAAGCTCCGGCCCCGGCTCAACGCCGTCGGCCGGCTCGATCACGGCTTTGACTTCCTCGCCCCAGTCCTCGTGCGGGATGCCGAACACCGCGACGTCGCCCACCTTCGGGTGCGACGCGAGCTCCTTCTCGATCTCGGCGGGATAGATGTTCACGCCGCCCGAGATGATCATGTCGATCTTGCGGTCGTTGAGGAACAGGTAGCCGTCTTCGTCCAGATAGCCGACATCGCCGACGGTGAAGAACCCTTCCTTCCACGACTTGTCGGTCTTCGCCTTGTCCTTGTGGTACTCGAACTTGTACTCGCCCATCTTGATCCAGACCGTTCCGGACTGACCGGCGGGCAGCTCGTTATCGTCGTCGTCGAGGATCTTGATCGTGCTGATCGCCCACGCCTTGCCGACGGTGCCGGGCTTCTTGATCCAGTCCTCGGCCATCGCGAGCGTGCCGCCGCCTTCACTCGCGGCGTAGTACTCGTCGACGACGGGGCCCCACCAGTCGAGCATGCGCTGCTTCACCTCGACCGGACACGGCGCGGCCGAGTGGATCATGTGCCGCAACGACGAAAGGTCGTGCTTGTTGCGCGCGTCCTCCGGCAGGGCGAGCAGCCTGCGGAACTGCGTCGGCACCATGTGCGACGTCGTCACCCTGTAGCGCTCGATCCGCTCGAGCGTCCCTTCCGGTGACCACTTGTCCATGAGCACGACCGTATGGCCAAGGTGGATCGAGTCGAGTCCGAACGTCAGCACGGCGGTGTGGTACAGCGGCGAGACGACGAGGTGCACGTTGTCTTCGTGCGGCTGGATCCCGAAGAGCAGCAAGAAGGCGCCGTTGAGCGTGGCTTGCAGGTCGGGGTCGATTTCGGGGATCGGCCGGCGCACGCCCTTCGGCGCGCCGGTGGTGCCGGCGGTGTAGTTCATGACGGCGCCCGGCTTGCGATCGGCCGTCATCTCCGAGGGCTGCCCCTTCTTCAAGTCTTCGTAGGGGCGGAATCCGGGGATCTCGCCGACGGCGAAGCTCGCGTCGGCCGGATAGGTCGCTTCCTTCGCCGCAGCGGTGACGGCCTCGGCGAAGCGCTCGTGCGCAACGAAGGCCTTGGCTTCGGAGTCCTGGAGGATGTACGCGATCTCGGGGCCGGCGAGGTGGTGGTTCATC
>VAYV01000247.1 GCA_005883175.1 Actinomycetota bacterium | reverse complement strand
GTCCTCCTCGCCGCGCCGCGCGGCTACTGCGCAGGCGTCGACCGCGCGGTCGAGACCGTGGAGCGCGCGCTGCTAGCGTTCGGCGCGCCGATCTGCGTCCGGAAGCAGATCGTGCACAACCTGCCGGTGGTGCGGGACTTGGAGTCGAAAGGCGCGATCTTCGTCGAGGAGCTCGAGGAAGTGCCGTCGGGTGCGACCGTCATCTTGTCGGCGCACGGCGTCGCGCCGGAGGTGTACGCGCAGGCGCGCGCGCGCGAGCTTCGCGTGATCGATGCAACCTGCCCGCTCGTCACGAAGGTCCACAACGAAGCGAAGAAGTTCGCGCGCGACGGGTACCACATCGTCCTGATCGGTCACGAGGGCCACGAAGAGGTCGTCGGGACGATGGGAGAGGCGTCGTCATCGATCACGTTGATCGGCGCGCCCGACGAAGCGGATGCATTGGACCTTCCCGCGGAGGACAAGGTGGCGTACCTCTCGCAGACGACACTGTCGGTCGACGAGACCAACGACGTGATCGAGCGCCTGCGCGCGCGCTTCCCCGTCATCCAGGGCCCCCCGCGCGAAGACATCTGTTACGCGACGCAGAACCGCCAGACCGCGGTGAAGGTGCTGGCCGAGAAAGCGGACGTCGTGCTGGTGATCGGGTCGGACAACTCATCGAACTCGAACCGGCTGGCGGAAGTGGCCGCCGCGCGTGGCGCGCGCTCGTACCTCATCGACGACGAGACCGAGATCGAGGACGCGTGGCTCGAGGGCGCGCGCACCGTCGGCATCACGTCCGGCGCGTCGGCGCCCGAGTGGCTCGTTGACCGCGTCGTGGGTTGGTTCCGCGCGCGCGGCGTGGACGACGTCGAAGAGGTGCGCGTCGTAGAAGAAGACGTCCACTTCGCGTTGCCGAAGGAGCTCGAGCAGGCCTAGACGATGGGCTGCTCGACCTGATAGAGCCGCAAAGGGAGGCTCTTCACGTGCTGGTTGTCGAGCAGCAGCTCGATCGAGTAGTCACCAGCCCCCTCGAAGCGGATGTTCGACACCGCGAGTGAGATGTTCATCGGCATCTCGCGTCCGGGCGGCCCGCCCGCCGCTTGGAAGTTGCCCTCCATCCGGGCGAGCTCACCCCCGTCGGAGTCGATCAGCCTGATCTCGAGCGTGTGCGCGCGCTCCGCCTCGGTCGGGTGGACGGACACCCTGATGAGCAGCGCGAGGTGCGGGTGGACCACGGGGAACGCGTGCGCGCCGATGGAGTCGACGCCGCCGCCGAGCACGTAGAACTTCCTGCCGGGCTCCGCTTCCGCGGAGTCGGCGAGGAACGCGAACTCAAGCTTCGGCATCGTGGTCCTCCGTCATCTTGTCGATGGTTCCGGCCAAGCGGAAGTCGCGTTCCGTAAGCCCGCCGCTCGCGTGGGTCCACAACGTCAGCGTGAGCTCGTTCCAGTGGATCTGGACGTCGGGATGATGGTTCTGTTCGTCCGCAACCGGGGTGATCTCGGTGAGGAAGTTGACTGCTTCTCTGAAGTCTTTGAACTCGAAACGTTTCGAGATCCGCTTCTCTTCGAGCGTCCATCCGTGGAGGGACGCGAGGCGGCTCGCGATCTCATCGGCAGACAATGTACTTCACGATGCTCGTGATCCTGCACATCATCGGAGCGATCATGGGGATCGGACCGAGCTTCGCACTCGGCGTCCTAGGCCCGATGGCCGGCAAGGCCGACGACGCGACGAAGCTGACGCTCATGCGCGCGATGACGGCGATCGACTCGCGACTCGTCACGCCGGTCGCATTGGTCACCCAGCCGGTGACGGGTGTGCTGCTCATCTTCAACCGCGGCATCAACCACGGCTTCTTTGCCGCGCGTCATCTGTGGCTGACCATCGCTATCGTGCTCTACGCGATCATCATCTACATGTCGTACATCGTTTCGAGACCGCGCGTCCGGCGGATGATCTCGTTGCTGGAGGCGGGGGACGGGCACGGAGAAGAATTCACGCGGCTGGAAGCCACGTCGAAGATGCTGGGACCGATCTTCGGGTTGCTTACAACTGCGATCGTGATCTTGATGATCTGGAAGCCCGGATCGGGGTGTGGAGTTCAGATCTGCTGACCGGCGACTGAGAGGGAGGGATCGATGTTCGCATCGTTCGTATACAACGACACTTGGTTCGCGCTGCTTCTCGTCTTGCACGTCTCCGGCGCGATCATCGGGCTCGGGCCGTCGTTCGCGTTCTCGATCATCGGTCCGGCGATCGGGAAGCAAGAGGCACCCGCTGCTTCGCTGGCGCTCATGAAGGTCATGGAGAAGATCGAGCGCGGTCTCGTGCTCCCGATCCTCATCGTGGTGCAGCTGACGACCGGAATCCTCTTGATCTTCAACCGACACTTGGACGCAGGCTTCTTCCACTCGAATCGCGCGTGGCTTCTTGCCGGGATCGGAGTCTACATCGTGGCGATGGCGATCTCGATGGGCGTCAACGTGCCGGCGATGGGGAAGCTCATCCACATGGCGGAGAATGGGCAGGCGGGAACGCCGGAGTTCGGCAAGCTCGTGAAAGTCACGCAGTCCCTCGGGCCCGTCCTGACGGTGCTCGCGCTCGCGATCATGGTGTTGATGATCTGGAAGCCGGGTGGAGGCTGTGGGCCGCTCATCAGGTGCTGAGCGTCCCGGTCGGCGACCTCCGGATCGCGTACCGCGAAAGCGGTAAGGGCGACCCCGTCCTGTTCATCAACGGGACCGGGGAGAGCGGTGCAACGTGGGCCGCGCAGATGCGCGCGCTGCCCGGATACCGTTGTGTGGCGATCGACCCTCGAGATACGGGTGAGTCGTCCTACGTGACGACGTCGTACCGGCCGTCCGACCTTGCGCGCGACGCGGCCGGCGTGATCGACGGGCTCGGGTTAGCGCCGTGCCACGTCGTCGGTTTCTCGCTGGGCGGCGCGACAGCACAGGAGCTGGCCCTCGTTCGGCCGGAGCTGGTGCGTTCGCTGGTGTTGCTCTCGACGTGGGCGCGCTCGGACGGCTATTTCATCGCGCAGATGAACAACTGGCAGGCGATCCGGCGCGCGCACTGGGAGGACGAGGCCTCGTTCTTGCTATCACTGGAGGCGTGGTTGTTCTCGCCGGCGACGTTCGCCAACGAGGAGCTGCGCCGGTCGATCTACACGATGTGGCTCGAGGAAGAGACGCAGCAATCCGAAGGCTGGATCCGCCAGACCGAAGCCGACATCGCGCACGACGCCTTGGATCGGCTCGGCGATGTGCGTTGCCCGGCGCTCGTGATCGTCGGAGAGGACGACATCTGCACGCCGCCCCGGTACGCGGAGGAGCTTGCGCGCGCGCTCCCGCGCGCGGAGCTCGTGCGGATCCCGAACGCCGGACACTGTGCCGTGTTCGAGCAGCCCGACGCCGTCGCACGCGCGATCCGCGCGTTCCTCGACGCTCAGGGGTAGCGCTCGCCCGCCTCCACCGGAACGCGCAGCCAGTTCGGCGGCGGCGCGAGCGGACAATCCCACTGCGGGTCGTACGAGCACGACGGGTTGTAGGCGAAGTTGAAGTCGATGACGAGCCTGCCGTCGACCTCGCCGAGGTCCGAGCCTTTCACGGTGTCGAGCAGATACCGCCCCGCGCCGTATGTCGACTTGCCGCTCGTCGAGTCACGGAACGGAACGAAGACGCCCCCGCCGTAGGCCTCGAGCCAGTACACCTCGAGCTCGACGTCGGTTCCGGCGATGTTCAACGGCGCGCGCGCGAACCGCGTGAACGAGTAGGTGCCGTCGCGGCTGGAAGCGATGTCGTAGCGTTCGGGCTCCGCCTCCTCGAGTGACACGAGGAAGCGGAGCGCCGGGTCGTAGTCGAAGTACGGCACGCCCTCGAACGACGCGCGCTTCTCCTCCGGCAGCGGTGATTGCGCGTGCGACCGGAAGAGGTCGTCCTTCGTGAAGCGCCAGAGCTCACGGGCCGCTCGCGGATCGTCGTGCGCGCGCACCGCACGGTAGAGATCGAAGATGTGGCGCTTCCAGTCCAGGAGCGACAGAGTGTCCTCGACGGTGCGCACCGGAGAACTGTATCCCGCCTCCCACCGAGCCGCAGGAGTGAGATAGCGTTACCACCATGCGCGCTGTGCTGTTCCACGACATCGGCTCGATCCACGTTGGCGACTACCCCGACCCGGCGCTCGTCGATCCCGGCGACGTCATCGTTAAGGTCGACACGGCCGCGATCTGTGGCTCGGACCTGCATCTTCTGCACGGCCGGATCCCCGGCATGCGGCCGGACAGCCCGATCGGTCACGAGTTCGTGGGGACGATCACCCAAGCGGGCTCCGATGTGAAGCGCTTCAAGACCGGCGACCGCGTCGTGGGCTCGTTCCTCATCGCGTGCGGGCGCTGCTGGTTCTGCGCGCGGCACGAGTACTCGAACTGCGACCAGCTCTGGGTCCTCGGCTACGGGATGTTCACCGGCGACCTCGACGGCGCCCAGGCGGAGTACGTCCGCGTCCCGATCGCGGATCTCAACCTGCACGCGGTCGACCTCTCGCTGTCCGATGA
>VAYV01000265.1:3186-8741 GCA_005883175.1 Actinomycetota bacterium | reverse complement strand
CCGACCACGGCAGAGCCGTCGCCGAAGTCGAACGCGTACGTCGCGATCGGGGTTGCGTCGGTGTCGGTTGAGGTCGAGGCGTCGGCCGTGACCGGAAGCGGCGCTTGACCGGACGTCGGGCTCACGGCGAGGCGCGCGACCGGTGCGCTGTCGGCGCTCGCGCGAAGCGCCAAAGCCGTCGTGACGTATGTGACTTGGATCGATGTCGTTTCGCTCGGCGAGCCCCCGGCCCCGACCTTCTCCACGATGCTGGAGCCGACGTCGGGGTTGTTGGGGCTGTTCGTTGTTCCTTGGATGCGCTCGATCCAGCCGGACGGCGGCGTGAACGTCCAGGCGCCGACCGGGACGCCGCGCGCATGGTACGCGATGATCGAAAGGTCGTTCGGCCCGACGCCGGTCATCGAAGGACCCGCGATGGTCTGCATGTAGTTGTCGAGGCTGACGACGCCGTGTGCCGAGATCGGCGACGCTATATCGACGCCCGAGTAATCCATCATCACGGCGTTGATATGGATCGCGGTCGAATACGTGAGCGTGTAGCTCGCGGGTTCGTGGTTCGCGATGCGATAGAAGCTCTGGCCTCGCAGTGAACTTCCGGCGTCACCGGAGTCGATCTTCGTCCACGCGCCCAGACCCGTGGGGTCGGCCGCGTTGGAGCTCTCGAAGAGCAGCAGCAGAACGTCGCCGTCGACGACGGTGGATGGAACCGTGATCGTCAACGATGCGATGTGGTCTGGTCCGGTGTTAGCGGAAGTGAGCGAGCGGAAGGTGGGCGTTGCTGTCGCCTCGGCAGCGGGGAGGTGAACGGCCGATGCGGTAGCCGTCAAGAGCACGATAACGATGACGCGGAGCGCCCTCACGTGAGCCTGGTCCCCCCCTGCCCCGATCCGGGGTGGGAACCGTGCAGCCCCGACGTCCCCCGTTTGAGCCGGCGTCCTCACGCCGGCCCTGCCATCCAAACCATTTCGGACAAGAAGGTCAATCGTGCCAATGCGCTATGCGCGAACAGGCAACCGCGGGGAACGAGCAGGCCGCGTGCTACTGACGCTGGAGCACACAGTCGTCGGACGGCTCGATGTTGCCCGGTGGGTGCCTGAACTCGATCGGTCCGAAGACGGACTGGACCCCGCCGAGGTGCTCTACCATGCGAGGGTCGGTGAGGGATCGTTCCGCCGGAGTTCGCTCTCGCTCCACAGCTCGAGACAGATGACACGGCCAACGCACGAGGAGCGCGCGACTGCTTCACCGCGGCCGCGAAGTTGCCAGCGGAGGCGATGAGAGGGATGCTCACCCGCAAAACAACGGGGGGAAGAAATGCCCGACAGGCTGACCGCGCTGGACGCGCAGTTCTTGTACATGGAGCGCCCGACCGCGCACATGCATGTCGGCGGAGTCTCGATCGTCGACCCTTCCACGAAGCCGGACGGGCCGCTTCTGTTCGACGACTTCAAGGCGCACGTCCTCCGCCGGATGCACCTCGTGCCGCGCTTCCGCCAGAAGATCGCCTTCTTACCGTTCAACGTCGGGCGACCGATGTGGACCGACGAGGAGCGCTTCGACATCGACTTCCATATGAGGCGCGCATCGATCCCGTCGCCGGGCGGCCACAAGGAGCTCGCCGACTTCGTACAGCGCGTGCACTCCCGTCCGCTCGACAGGACGAAGCCGCTGTGGGAGATCTATTTCATCGAAGGCCTCGAGGGTGGGCAGATCGCGATCTACTCGAAGACGCATCACGCGCTGATCGACGGCATCAGTGGGATGGACATCGCGAGCGTCCTTTTCGATTTCACGCCTGCGGCGCGCGACGTCGAGCCCGAGGAGTGGACGCCGGAGAAAGAGCCGACGACGCTCGAGCTCCTACGGCACTGGGCGGTGGACTCGGTCACGCACCCGATCGAGGCGATGGCGCACCAAGCGTCCGGTGCAATCGGAGCGCCGAAGGCCGTCCTGGGTCATGTGGGCACGGTGCTCGGCGCGCTCCAGCAACAGATCGGCTCGGGGATGGCGCCGCCCAGCCCGTTCAACGTTCCCATCGGTCCCAATCGCCGTTTCAGTTTCACCGATGTTCCGGTCGCGGACACGAAGGCAGTGAAGAACGCACTCGGAGGAACGGTGAACGACGTCATCCTCGCCGGAGTCGCGGGTACGTTGCGCCGCGCGCTGATCGCTCGCGGCGTGTCCACCGCGAACCTCTCGATGCGCGCGATGGTCCCCGTGTCGACGCGCGACGAGTCGCAGAAGATGGCGCTCGGCAACCGCGTGTCCATGTTCTTCGTCGACCTGCCGGTGGGGGACATGGATCCCGAAGAGCGGCTGCACCGCATCTCCGCGGCGACGAAGCACTTCAAGGACAGCGGCCAGGCGATCGGGGCCGCGTCGCTTGTCGGCCTCACCCGGTGGGCACCACCCACGTTGCACGCCCTGGCCGCGCGCCTCACGGTCCGCCAGCGATTCGCGAACATCGTCGTCACGAATGTGCCGGGCCCGCAGGTGCCGCTGTACCTGCTCGGCGCGCGCCTGCAGGGGATGTACCCCCTGATGAACCTCACCGAGACGATGGCGCTAATGGTCGCGATCACCCGACCACTTGCAGGCGGCGATGTCGGATCTGAAGAAAGCGGCGGGCGTCTAGGAGTTCGCGGCGAACGCCGCGGCTTTCCCCGCGCCGGCAAGCCAGCCCGTAACCGAAGACGCGAAGCGCTCCGGAACTTCCATCTGCGGGGCGTGCCCCACGTCCTCGTAGATCTCGAGCGTCCAGTCGGGCCGTCGTTTCGCGAGCGCGCGCGCAGCCTCAACCGGTACGAGTCGGTCGCGCGCGCCTTGAAGGATCAGCCCCGGGGTCGTGATCGAGTCGATCGACGCCACGAACCGCCGCTTCCACGCAAGCGTAACCATCAACGATCGAGCAGCTTCGAGGAACGCGGCGTCGGCCCACGGCATCGTCTCGAATCGCTCGCGCGCGAACGCGACGTGCGCCGCAACGAGTTCCGGCGGAACGCGCGTCGGATCCGCGCACACCAGATTCAGCATCTCGTGAACGAAGCGTTCCGGGCCGAGCCGCCGTGCGCGCGCGCGCAGGAACAGCTCTCCCAGACCGGGAAGCGCGTAGGCGGCGAAAGCAACTGCCACGGTTCCGTCGATCGTCGCCGAGCTCGGACGTGGGAGCGCGGCGTCGACCAAGACCAGGCCGGCGACGTTCTCGGGATGCCGAGCGGCGGTCAGGAGCGAGATCATCCCGCCCATCGAGTTGCCAACCACCACGGCGGAGCCGCTCATCTCGGACCCGATGAATCGTGCCAGCAGCTCGGCGTTCGCGACCACGGATGCCGAGCGGCCCTCCGGAGGTGTCCGGCCGAACGCGACGAGATCGATCGCGACGACGCGCGCGACGCGCGCAAGGAGCGGACCCGCCGCGAGCCAGTTCACGTGCGATCCGCCGAGCCCGTGGACGAGCACCACGGAGGGACCTTCTCCGCTGAAATCGACGAAATGTATCCGGCCGTCGAGATCGACCGTGCGCGAGCGACCTATCCTTGCAGTGGAGGCCATGAGCCCATTATCGCCGGTCGGGGGGAACGACCGATGCGGCGGCGCTTACACCTGCGGCGGGGGACATCCCGTCGACTCCAACTTGGACGCGTAGAGGATCCCGCGCAGCAGGTGGGAGAGAAACATCGGCTCTGAGTACGCGGACGAAGCGTGCCCCATCGCCGTGTACCACGCGCGCCCGCCGTCGAAGTCATGGCACCACGCGATCGGGTGAGCGGCGCCCATCGTCCCGCCGGTATACGTCGCTTCGTCGACGGTGAGGAGGACGTGAACGTGCGGAGTCGGATCGGTGCGGAAGTTGTACCACTCGTCGGTACGAACCCATCGCTCCGGCAGCGCGGCCGTTGCTGCGAGGGTGCGGTCGCGCACGAGGACGGTCGCGCGCTGGATCTTCGGGTGGTTCTTGAAGAACGCGCCGACGAGCTCGCCGTACCAGGGCCAGCCGTACTCGGTGTCGGACGCGGAGTGAACTCCGACGAATCCACC
This sequence comes from Actinomycetota bacterium, assembly GCA_005883175.1. Taxonomy (GTDB): domain Bacteria; phylum Actinomycetota; class AC-67; order AC-67; family AC-67; genus AC-67. The sequence continues at coordinate 4,703 of VAYV01000265.1, read as the reverse complement.
ACCGTGTTCGATGTATCGCTGAAAGACGGCTTGCTGCTCGTCGTCGAGCACGTCCCCGGTCGTGAGCAGGAACGCGACGGCTCTGTAGCGAGCCAGCCGCGCGTCGGTGAACAACGATGGATCGGCGCTCGCGTCGACCGCGAACCCGTTGCGCTGCCCGAGCTGCTTGATGGCAGCGATCGCCGCCGGGATCGAGGAGTGGTGAAACCCGCGCGTTCGCGTGAAGACGAGGATGCTCGGAAGAGAACGTGTGCTTACAGTCGCGGACGGCTTTGCGGCGTGTGAGCAGCTCGTCAACGCGATCGAGATAACGACGAGCAGGGTCGCCGCGCGCTTCATCGGCCGGAGCGTAGCGAAGCGAGGTCGCGCCGACACTCCCAGATACCGCCCAGAGGCGTCACAGGAACGCCACAGGGCGGCCTTCTAGAGTCCGGCCCGTGACGATCAGAAGGGGAAACGGATGAGAGGTCGCAGCTGGAAGTTCTGGCTCGTGGCCGGCGTGCTCGTGCTGGGCGTGGGCGTCGTCGGCGGACCGTTCGTCTACATCCACTTCATCGAAAGCAAAGCGCCTGCGCCGCTCTCGCTCGCCAAGACTTCGCCGTCTGCAAGCGCGGCGTCATCGACCGCGACGTCGGCCCAAGGTGTCGACGGGGCGTGGACGGTGACGTCGGGCTCGACGATCGGCTATCGCGTGCAAGAAGTCTTGTTCGGGCAGAGCAACACGGCGGCCGGCCGAACGAGCTCCGTCACCGGATCGATCACGATGGAGGGCAAGACGGTAAGCGCTGCGACGTTCACCGTCGACATGACGACCGTTTCCAGTGACCAGCAGCGACGCGACAATCAGTTCAACGGACGGATCATGGATACGGCGTCGTACCCGACGGCGACGTTCAAGCTTTCGAACCCGATCGTGCTGACGTCGATCCCGTCGGTCGGCATGCAAGCCTCGACGCAAGCCACCGGCGTGCTCACGATGCACGGCACGTCGAAGTCGGTGACGTTCACGATCACAGGACAGCGCACCCGCGATGGCATCCAAGTGACGGGCCAGATCCCGGTCACGTTCGCTGACTGGAACATCCCGAACCCAAGCTTCGGCCCGGCGACGACCCAGGATCACGGCGTGCTTGAGTTCTTGCTCGTCTTCAAGCGCGCGTAGGCCTGGAACCCGCCGGCGAGGTCGGTCGCGCGCACGACGCCGATGTCTCGCAGGGTCGCTGCCGCGAGGCTCGAGCTGAACCCCTCGTTGCAGACGACGATGACGCGCCGCTCGTAGCTCGCCTCCGGGATCGCATTTGGGCTCGCGGGATCGAGCCGCCACTCGAGCACGTTCCGATCGATAACCACCGCCCCCGGTAACGGGCCGTCCCGCTCTCGTTGCTCGAACGGCCTGGTGTCCACGACCAGCGCGCCGGCTGCCTGCTCGGCCTCCAGGTCCTCCGGCTCCACCCGGTCCAACCTCGCGCGCGCCTCGGCAAGGATCTTCGAGATACTGCGCCGGCGGCTCACGCTTG
>VAYV01000265.1:0-3168 GCA_005883175.1 Actinomycetota bacterium | reverse complement strand
CAAAGTCTTGATCGTCGAAGACGACCGCAACGTCGCGTCGCTGGTCCGTCATCTGCTCGAGGAGGAAGGCTTCGTCTCGAGCTTCTCGGTGGACATCGAAGGGGGGTGGGGCAGCCTGAGCGGCGAGCCGCCGGACGCCGCGATCATCGACCTCGGCCTGCTCGGAGGCGAGAGCGGCTGGGATCTGATCGAGCGCATCCGCAAGGACCAGAAGTTCTCCAACCTGCCGGTCGTCATCCTCACCGCGTCGCCGCCCGACGAAGTGATCGAACGCGCGCGCGCGCTCAACTGCGAGAACCTGGGCAAGCCGTTCTCGGCGCCCGCCCTGCTCGACCGTCTTCAGCTCGCCGTTCGAGCAGCCGGCCGCGCGTCGGGCCAACGCACCGAGCATGTCGTGCTGATGCTGGGGGAGTACCGAGTTGAAGGCGAGGTGTACGTCCCGGTCGAGCTCACGCGCTTCTCCTACGCATGGGAGGCGGTCGTGCGCGACCCGCGAGAGTTCCTCCCGGTCACCAACGCGAAGCTCTTTTCGGCCGAGGGTCAGATGCTCGTGAACGCGGCGTTCATCCAGGTCCGCAAGGAAGACGTTCGAGCAGCCTTCACCGCCGACGCCTCACGCGCGCTCGAAGCCTGACCGCGCCTCGTTCGGGCGCGCGCGGGTAGCCTGCCCGATGTGAGCACCCGCCTTCGCGACAAGATCATCGCGCGCATCCGAGAACGCGGACCGTTGCCGTTCGACGAGTTCATGGAAACGGCGCTCTATGACTCCGATGACGGCTTTTTCGCGGGTGCCTCTCCCGCTCGGCCGGAGGGACACTTCGTTACGAGCCCCCACCTTTCGCCGGTCTTCGAGGGACTGCTCGCCGCGCAAGCGCGCGATGCATGGCACACGATGGAGCGGCCCGATCCGTTCGTCGTTGTCGATCTCGGCGCCGGCGAAGGCGCGCTCGCGCGGGGAATCGCGACGGCGGCCACGAGCGACGAGGCGTTCGCGCGCGCGCTCCGAGTCGTCGCAGTGGAACGTGGCGAGATCGCTGCGAAGCATCTCGCATCGAGCGGCCTCACCGTTGCAACCTCTCTCGCCGACCTCGAGCCTTTGACCGGGGTCGTCTTCGCGAACGAGCTCTTCGACAACGTGCCCTTCAGCCTGTTTGCAGGTGATGAGGAGATCATGGTCACCGAAGAAGGTGATCGACTCATCTGGCAATCGCGAGAGTGGCGGTCTCTCCGGCCCGTTTCGAAAAGATCTGGCGAGATCGTCGATCAAGTCGGTCGAACCCTCGCGAGGGGGTACGTGCTCATATTCGATTACGGCTTTAGCGGCAACGAAGAGCCCGAGACGGTCCGCGGCTACCGGGGGCATCGGCTCGTCGAGGAGCTGCTCGACGATCCCGGTTCGAGCGACATCACGGGACCGGTCGACTTCGACGCGCTCGCTGCGCGCGCCCGCTCGAACGGCTTGCAGGTGTGGGGACCAGTCTCCCAGCGAGACGCGCTCATGGCGCTTGGGTACCGGGCGACGCTGGACCGCATGCGCGCCGATCAACAGCAACGAGAGCAGGGCGGCGCGTGGCGAGGTGCGATCGAGGTCTACGCCGAGCGCGGTCAGGCGGCGATGCTGGTCGACCCGGCCGGCCTCGGCGCGTTGAAGGTGCTCGCCTTGGGGACGAAGGGCCTGCCGGCGCCGCGCGCACTCAGCTAGGTCGCCGCCGACGCCCTTCGTACTCGGCAGCGAGCCGCGCTTCCGCGTCCTCGATCGTCGGCGCGTTGCCGCCGAGGTGCGCGGGAACCCACCACCGCTCCTCGTCGTTCGCCGGCTCCTGCGGATAGCGGGCTTGTGCGTCGACGAGCAGTTCGTTGATGCGCGTCATCAACCGCTGCGTCGCTTCATCAGGATCGTGCGATGGGTCTAGATCGAGCGGCTTGCCGACGTTCACCATGATCGCGACCTTGCGCTGGAAGTTCTTCGGCCGCCACTTGGTCAGGATGCGTTGTGTGCCCCAAACCGCGGCAGGGATCAGGGGTGCGTCCGCGGCTTGAGCCATTCGTACCGCGCCGTTCTTTCCCGCGCGTGGGACGAACGACGGGCTGATCGTCGCCTCGGGGAACATCCCAACTATCTCTCCTTGCCGGAGTGCAGCCACCGAACGGTCGAAGCTTTCGTGCGGCGCGCCGAACCGATCGACCGGTATGTGCTTCATCTTGCGCATCAGCCAACCGACGCCCTTCTTGTCAAAGATCTCCTTCTTCGCCAGGAAGCGGACGAGCCGCTTTTGGTCGCGCGCCGCGTAACCAGAGAAGACGAAGTCCAGATAACAGGATCTGCCATGAGGGTCTTCTCCTTCGTCGCTGAGCCGTCCGGAAAGGTGAAAGCCCGATGCTACAATCACCCGTCTTCGCTGGCGTAGCTCAGGCGGCAGAGCACGGCTTTGGTAAAGCCGAGGTCCGGGGTTCAAGTCCCCGCGCCAGCTCCGAACTCCATGGAACGCGGGAATGGCGCGCGATACATTGGCGTTCGACCCGGCGGGGTAGCTCAGTGGTAGAGCATGCGGCTCATAATCGCAGTGTCGGCGGTTCGATCCCGCCCCCCGCTACGACCAGGGATTTCGGCGGAGCAGGCCTCGCATCCGTATACTCCACCACCGTTTTTGGATCATCGTTTTTGGCTGACCCGTTCCGCGACCGAGGATAACGAGGATAAGACGTGGCGAAGAGCGACAAGCGGCCGGGCATCACCCTCGCGTGTGATGTCTGCAAGCACCGCAACTATCAGACGACGAAGAATAAGGTGAACGACCGGGAGCGCATCGAGATCCGGAAGTTCTGCCCGTGGTGCGGGAAGCACACCGCGCACAAAGAAACGCGCTGAGCGCGTTTTGACGCGTTTCCTCCCCCGTCGATAGCGTTCCCACCGTGCCCGGCGCGCGCCGGGTTCCCATCCAGGAGGTCACCGTGGGACGGCTCGACGACAGGGTCGCGATCATCACCGGGTCGGGTCGCGGCATCGGGCACGCCACGGCGCTGCGGCTCGCGGAGGAGGGTGCCGCGATCGTCGTGAACGACCTCGACCCCGAACCTGCGCAAGAAACGGTATCGGAGATCGAGAAGAACGGCGGCCGGGCGATCTCGGTGGCCGCCAACATCATGGAGGCTGCCGAAGCGAAGAAG
>VAYV01000264.1 GCA_005883175.1 Actinomycetota bacterium | reverse complement strand
CGTTGACGACGATCGTCATGCGGCTGACCTCGTCTTGCTCGGTCGGGCCCACCGCCAGCGAGTGGATGTTGAAACCCCGCCGGCTGAACATGCCCGAGATGCGCGCGAGCACACCGGGCTTGTTCTCCACCAGCACAGAGAGTGTGTGGCGCGCCATCAGATGATCGCCTCCGGTGTGTCGTGGAGCACGTCGGCGTGCTCCTTCTCGAACTCGGGACCGAGGATGATGTCGTCGTTCGACGCACCGGCCGGCACCATCGGGTAGCACTTCTCGGCCGGGTCGACGCGGAAGTCGATCACGACGGTCCGGTCGTCGATGTCCATCGCCTTTGAGATCGTGTTCTCGACCTCGTCCGGCGACTCGCACCGAAGCCCGACCGCGCCGTACGCGTCGGCGAGCTTGACGTAGTCGGGCGTGTCGAAGCCGAACTCGACCTGGCTGAAGCGGCTGTCGTAGAACAGCTCCTGCCACTGCCGGACCATGCCGAGGAACGCGTTGTTGATGATCGCGATCTTCACCGGGATCTTCTCGGTGGTCATCGTCGCGAGCTCCTGGCACGTCATCTGGAAACAGCCGTCGCCGTCGATCGCCCACACCGTCTGATCGGGACGACCGACCTTCGCGCCCATCGCGGCGGGCACCGCGTAGCCCATCGTCCCGAGGCCCCCGGAGTTGATCCACGTATTCGGGCGCTTGAACCGGATGTGCTGGCTCGCCCACATCTGGTGCTGACCGACGCCGCCGACGAAGATCGCGTCGCCGCCCGTGGCCTTGCCGATCTGCTCGATGACGTACTCGGGCTTGAGCGGCCCGTCCGCCGGCTGCTTGTACTTGTACGGGTACTTCGTCCGCCATGTCTTGAGCGTCTTCATCCACTCGGCGTAGTCGGGCGCGCCGCGCTCGTTCACGATCTCTTCGACCGCTTCGCACAGATCGTGGATGACCGACTTCGCGTCGCCGACGATCGGCACGTCGACCGGACGGTTCTTGCCGATCTCGGCGGGGTCGATGTCGGCGTGCACGATCTTGGCGCTCGGCGCGAATGCGTCGAGCTTGCCCGTCACGCGGTCGTCGAAGCGCGCGCCCAGCGCAACCAGCAGGTCCGACTTCTGCATCGCCGTGACTGCGGTGTAGTTGCCGTGCATCCCCGGCATCCCGAGGCACTGCGGGTGGTCGTCGGGAAGCGCGCCGCGCGCCATAAGCGTCGTGACGACGGGCGCGCCGGTCAGCTCGACGAGCCGGCGGAGCTCATCGGACGCTCCTGCTCGGATCACGCCGCCGCCGACGTACAGCACCGGCTTGCGGGCGGCCAGCAACAGGCGAGCAGCCTCTCGGATCTGCTTCTGGTTCCCTCGCGTGACCGGGTGGTAACCGGGCAGGTCCGGTCCTTCCGGGTACCACCAGACCATCTCGGCCTGCAGCACATCCTTCGGGATGTCGACCAGCACGGGGCCGGGACGGCCGGTGCGCGCGATGTGGAACGCCTCGTTGATAACCCGCGGGAGCTCTTGCGGGTCCATCACCAAGTAGTTGTGCTTCGTGATCGGCATCGTGATCCCGGTCGAGTCGCACTCCTGGAACGCGTCGCCGCCGACCGCCCACCGCGGGACCTGCCCGGTGATGGCAACCATCGGGATCGAGTCCATATACGCGCTCGCGAGGCCGGTAACGAGGTTCGTGACGCCCGGGCCGCTGGTCGCGACGCAGACGCCGGGTTCTCCGGTCGCTTGCGCGTAGCCGTCGGCCGCGTGCGCAGCGCCCTGCTCGTGGCGGCAGAGTATGTGCCGGATCGGCGAGTCGAGGATCGGGTCGTAGAACGGAAGGATCGCACCGCCCGGGATGCCGAACATCACCTCGACGCCTTCCTGTTCGAGGCTCTTGATGGCTGCTTGCGCTCCGGTGATCTTCATCTGCGCTCCTCGTTGGATGTCGCTCGGTCGGCTGCTCGATGGATCTCTTGGATGACTTCGTTCGCGGTCGCGATGCGTACGCCGATAGCCTCCAGGTCCCTGAGGTTGGCGATACGCGTGTCCTCGTTGCCCGTCGCGAGGCCGTCTTCGATCCCGATCACGTCGTAGTCGAGAGCCGCTGCGTCGAACATCGTCGCGCGCGGGCAGTTCGGAAGGGTAACCCCCATCACGGCGATCTTGGTGATCTGCGCGCGCCGCAACAGAAGGTCTAATTCGGTGCCCATGAATGCGCTGAACCGACGCTTGACCACGACGGGCTCCCCCGGCTCCGGGGTCAGCCGGTCGATGATCTGACGGCCCCATGAACCT
>VAYV01000263.1:2710-2983 GCA_005883175.1 Actinomycetota bacterium | reverse complement strand
CGCGCGGCATGGTGGGGCTGGACTTGGACCTCGACGCAGTCCCGCTTCGGGAAGCGGGGATGGAACCGTTCGAGATCCTTACGAGCGAGTCTCAGGAACGGATGCTCGCGATCGTGCGTCCCGACGACGTCGAGCAGGCCTTAGAGATCTGCCGCACGTGGGGCGTTCTGGCGAACCCGGTCGCACGGGTGAAGGACGGAGGCAATCTGACCGTTACGTTCCACGGCGAGGTGGTGGCCGACGTGCCGGCGCGCTCGCTCGCGGATGAAGGGC
>VAYV01000263.1:0-2701 GCA_005883175.1 Actinomycetota bacterium | reverse complement strand
CTTCGGCGAGGCGCTCCTCGAGCTCCTCGGTTCGCCCAACGTCTGCTCGAAGCGCTGGGTCTATCAACAGTACGACTCGATCGTGCAGCACAACACGCTGGAAGGCCCCGGCGGCGACGCGGCGGTGCTGCGGATCGAGGGTACGCCGCGCGCGCTGGCGATATCGACGGATGGGAACGGGCGCTGGTGTCGGCTCGATCCGCGCCTGGGCGCGCAGCACGCGGTCGCCGAAGCCGCGCGCAACGTTGCCTGCACGGGCGCGCGCCCCGTCGCGATCACGAACTGCTTGAACTTCGGCAACCCCGAGCACCCCGACGTGATGTGGCAGTTCGCGGAGGCGGTCGCAGGGATCGGGGAGGCCTGTCGCGCGCTCGGCACGCCGGTCACGGGGGGCAACGTCAGCTTCTACAACCAAACAGCAGAGACGCAGATCCATCCGACGCCGGTGATCGGGATGGTCGGCGTGCTCGAGGACGCGTCGAAACGGCTCGGGATCGGGTGGGCGGCCGATCACGACGTGGTGCTGCTGGGCGAGACGCGCGCGGAGCTCGGAGGCTCGGAGTGGGCGTGGGTCGCGCACGAGCACCTGGGCGGGACACCGCCGGCATTGGATCTCGACTCGGAAAGGCGGTTACTCGATCTCGTCGCGACTCTCGCTGAGGGAGAATTCATCGGCAGCGCCCACGACTGCTCAGACGGGGGCTTGGCCGTTGCGCTCGCGGAGTGCGCGATCTCGTCAGGGGTTGGAGCGGTCGTCGAACCCGGAGGCGATCTTGCTCCCCACGAATGGCTCTTCTCAGAGTCATCTTCGCGAGTGATCGTTACCGCGCCTCGCGCGGAGGCGGTTATCGAGATGGCGAAGGCCGCCGGTGTCCCCTCTATCTCCCTCGGGCGGACCGGAGGAGCGCGCCTGGAGATCAGCGGGATGCTCGAGGTTCCGGTCGCAGATCTGGCGGCCGCGTTCGAAGGCGCCCTTCCGCGGCTCCTTTCGTAGCGTTCGAGCGGCCTTGCGCACGCGCAACGAGCGCGGGCCAATCGATCAGAACGACCGCAACCGTCGCCGCCTGCGCCCAGTAATCAAGGCCGAGCGTCAGCCAGGTCCCGAGGTGGAACAGGATCGCGCCGGCCACGAACGCAGGGCGCGCGCGCTTCCAGAACAAGACGACCGGGAACCCGAGCTCGAGCAGCAGGATCGAGGCCGCCACGAGGTGCGCGAGCCAAGCGCGATCCGCGATGAAAAGCGACCAGTGGTCGGGTGACGGGCGTGAGTCGCTCGATATGTAGAGGACCCAACGCATATTGCTGCCGAACGCCCAAGCGGGCCCCGAGTTGATGAGCTTCGAGAACCCTGAGAAGAAGTACGAACCCGCGACCACGATCAGCGCCGTCTGAACCGGCCATCCGTATCGCATCGGGTCGCTCGGCTTGGTGCGGCCTGCGCGCGCGTCGAGCGACCACGCGTCCGAAACCGGAGCCGGTAGCAGCGGGACCATGCACAGCAGCAGCAGAACGTCGTTGTGCACGACCTTCCCGAGGCTGGTCGTCATGCCGCCGAGCAAGAGCCCGCACGCCCACGCGAGCGGCAGCGTCTGGCGAGCTCGCCATCCCAAGGCGGCCAGCACGGCTGCGATCCCACCGACGACTTGGATCGGGAGCACGACACCCCAGGGCGGCATCGAATGGAGCAGATGCATGAACGACAGCGGCCGGTACAGGCTGTGCGGTTGCCCGGCGATGCTCAGGTACACGGTTCTCGTGAGCCGCAGCGCGAGCACCGAGCACAGCCCGATCCGTATGGCGGCGAGCCGCTCCGGCGTTCCATCGGAGAAGATCCACCGTTCGACCCGTCGCATCACGGCCCCGCCGCCTGCACCGTTCCGTGCGCGCACGTGTACCGGAGAGCGACTGTTTCAGGCGCGGCGCGCGCGCCGACGCGGATCGATTCGTCCTTCGTCACGCGATAGATGCGTAAGGCGTGAACGTTCCGGCCCAACGACCGCACGCCTGCGATGAGGGAGTCGCAGAGGGAGGCCTGCTCGGCTGGAGTGAGCTTGTCGAAGCGTCCGACCAGGAGCGGCGCTCCGCGGTACGCGAGCGGCAGCTGTCCGACCGGTAGCGGCGTCTCCCGGCCGGCGGCGTCGACCGTGACCGCTCGCCATCCCACCTGGACCGGCTGACGAAGGGCGCTGAAGAGGTGCCACCTGGTGAGCGGCCACAGCTCGCCTGCGCCCAAACCACAGGCGACGAACGCCGTGAGGAACAGCGCGACGAATGCGCGCGCCCACGCAGGTGGATGGTTCCTCGTGAGGGCCGGCGCCTGCTCCACGGCCCGATGGTATTTCGCCCGACCTTCCGAAGGAATCCCTCGAGGAAATGCCTGTGGAGGGGCCTTGGACGGAGCCTCCGGCTGTTAGGATGTCTGCGTGACGGACCGGTCGCCCCTTCACGTCGTCGACGACGCTCTAAGCGACGATTCGCCCCGCGAAGAGTGTGGTCTCTTCGGCGTATGGGCGCCGGGTGAAGAGGTCGCCAAGCTCATCTTCTTCGGCTTGTACGCCCTCCAGCACCGTGGCCAGGAAGCAGCCGGCATCGCGGTCTCCGACGGTTCGAGCATCGTCGTCTACAAGGACATGGGCCTCGTCGCTCAGGTCTTCGACGAATCGACGCTCACCGCGCTGCAGGGTCACATCGGGATCGGACA
>VAYV01000234.1 GCA_005883175.1 Actinomycetota bacterium | reverse complement strand
ACGCGGACGGGAAGGAACTTCACCCACGGGATGTCCTTGAGCCCGATGGGCGTGTCGGTTTCCGTCATCCGCGATGTTTGGTCGAGCCCCCGGAGCTGCGCGAGCCGCTCGGCGACGACCTCCCGATACTCGGCCAGCACCTCGGCGCCCGACCGGCTTCGGCGCCACTCGACTTCCCGTTCGTTCCCCGCCTGGATCTCGTCCTTGATGTACGGGAACCGCTCCGGATCGACGAGAGGAGGCGCCGGCGGCCGGCCGATGGCTGCGGCTTCGTAGCTCACCAGGTGCGAAAGGCTGTCCTTCACCGACCAGCCGGGACAGTCCGTCGGGAGGTCCCAGTCTCCGTCGTCGAGCATGCCGCAGAGCTCGTCGACGCTCGAGAACGCCTGCTCCATCAGCGCGATGCGATCCTGGTCGGTCAGAGAATCGAGGTTCACTGAGGATCCCTTCGGTGAGAGGCTGATTGTAGCGGCGGCCTGCGTGTTCTCGGCTCGGTTATCGGCTGCTAGCAGACGATCGTTCGTGATAGCATACAGGCCCATGGCGGCCAAGACCCGTTCCGTCGACCGCGACCCCGTCCATCGGGCCGGGCGCCGGGTGCGCGCGCTCCGCGAGGCGCGCGGCCTGTCGTTGCGGGACCTGGCCGATCGCAGCGGCGTCAGCGCACCCATGTTGTCTCAAGTCGAAAGAGGCGACACCTCCCCCACGCTGGCCGTGGCGGGCAAGATCGCGGCGGGCCTCGGCCTCTCACTGTCGCAGTTGCTGCGCCTCGACGAGGGAAAGCACGTGGTTGTCGCGCGCGCGAAAGAGCGGCGGCCGATCCGGCGCAACGGACACCGCATCGAGCGGATCACACCCGACCTCCCGGGCGAGCGCGCGTCTGTCACCGTTCATGCGCTCCGCGCGGGTGGCCGGACCGGAGGCGCGGGAGACACACCGCTGCACGCGCCGGGAAGCCGGGAGACGGTGCTCGTCGGATCGGGCACCCTGGCCGTGCTGATCGACGACGAGCGTTACGACCTTTCCCCGGGCGACGCCATCACCTTCGATGCCGATCTCCCCCACCACTTCGAGAACCCCGGTAGCACCGAGACCACGTTCACAGCCGTCGTGACCGCCGGCCTGCGGAACACCTGAGGAGCGCGATGACGAAGACGTTATTCGACAAGATCTGGGATGCGCATCTGGTCCGCGACGACCTGCTGTACATCGACCTGCACCTCGTGCACGAGGTGACATCGCCGCAAGCCTTCGACGGCCTGCGCTTGAGCGGCCGGCCGGTTCGCCGCACGGACAAGACGATCGCCACCGCAGACCACAACGTGCCCACCGACGGCACTAAGGTCGCGCGCTTGATCGCCGACGAGCTCTCGCGGCGACAGGTCGAGACGCTCGAGCGGAACTGCGCGGAGTTCGGCATCCCGATCTACTCGCTCGGCTCGGATCGTCAAGGGATCGTGCACGTGATCGGGCCGGAGCTCGGGCTGACGCAGCCCGGCATGACGATCGTGTGCGGCGACAGCCACACATCGACGCATGGCGCGTTCGGAGCGCTTGCGTTCGGGATCGGGACGAGCGAAGTGGAGCACGTCCTCGCGACGCAGACGCTTGTCCAGCGCAAGCCGAAGACGATGCGGATCACCTACGAGGGGGGTCTGGGACGCGGCGTCACGGCGAAGGACCTGATCCTCGCGACGATCGGCCGTCTCGGAACGTCGGGCGCACAGGGCTACGTCGTCGAGTATGCGGGTCCTGCCATCGAAGCGCTGTCGATGGAGAACCGAATGACCGTCTGCAACATGACGATCGAGGGCGGTGGTCGCGCCGGTCTCGTGGCGCCCGACGACACGACGTTCGGCTATATCGAAGGCCGTCTCGCCTCACCCAAGGATTGGGACGAAGCGACCGCGAGATGGCAAACGCTGCCCACCGACGCGGGCGCGCGCTTCGACAAAGAAGTCTCCGTCGATGCCTCCGCGCTCTCCCCCGTCGTCACGTGGGGCACGTCGCCGGGCATGGTCGTCGAAGTGACCGGCCGCGTGCCGACGCCCGACGATGCAGGCACCGTCGCAGCCGAGACCGCCGAGCGCGCGCTCGCGTACATGGGCCTCCAGCCGGGAACGGCGATCACCGACATAGCGCTGGATCGCGTCTTCATCGGGTCGTGTACGAACTCTCGCATCGAGGACTTGCGCGAAGCCGCGCGGGTGGTCGAGGGGCGCCGGGTCGCGACCAGCGTGCGCGCGATGGTGGTGCCGGGCTCGCAGCAGGTGAAGGCCCAAGCTGAACGCGAAGGTCTCGACGAGATCTTCAGCGCCGCGGGGTTCGAATGGCGTGAGGCAGGCTGCTCGATGTGCTTGGGGATGAACCCCGACATCCTGCAGCCGAAGGAGCGCTGCGCGTCGACGTCCAACCGCAACTTCGAAGGGCGTCAGGGCGCGGGCGGCCGCACGCACCTCGTGTCCCCGCAGATGGCTGCGGCCGCGGCGATCGAGGGGCACTTCGTCGATATCAGGGAGTGGAGCTGATGGAGCCGGTCACGACGATATCCGGTCACGTCACGGTGCTCGACCGTGCCGACGTTGACACCGATCAGATCATCCCAAAGCAGTTCCTGAAGCGGATCGAGCGCACGGGGTACGGCGAGTTCCTGTTCTTCGACTGGGTGAGGTCTGGCGAGGTGTCGATCGAGCCGGGAACCGTGCTGGTCGCCGGACGCAACTTCGGCTGTGGTTCGTCGCGCGAGCACGCCGTCTGGGCGATCCAGCAGTTCGGGTTCGACGCGGTGATCGCCCCGAGCTTCAGCGACATCTTCTAC
>VAYV01000233.1 GCA_005883175.1 Actinomycetota bacterium | reverse complement strand
CGTTGAAGTCGTTCGACTGCTTCACCGCCGCGGCCCATGAATAGGAGCCGGCGACGCAGGGAGCCTCCACGCGAACCGTGAAGGCGACGGACCCTGCGGTGAGGTTCAGGGTCCGCAGGCGAATCACATTGCCGCTCACCGACGAGCAGCCCGTGGTGTTGGTTGGGGAGCAGGCATTCGGTAGCGACGAACCGACGATCGTGAATCCCGCCGGGGGCGTGATCTCCGCTGAGCCGAGAGCCTGCGGCGCCGACTCGTTCGTCAGCGTCATCGTGTAGTCGTCGGTGTGGCCCGCGCCGACCGCGTGGTTCCCGACGTCGAGCGAGAACTGCTTGCTGGTGGTGGCAGCGTGGGCGGGCAGGATCCCCGCCGCGAGCAAGCAGACGATGAATGTGGTTAGAAACGTGACCCGATAGGGCCTGTGCGACGTAGCAAACATGTCCCCCCCGCCTGAACGGCAGCCCCTTCGGCGCACGCCGACACCACGAGCGCCCTCGTGTAGGACCTTAGTCTCTTGGCCGGTTCTCGACGGAGCAAGGCCAATTCAAGCCATTCGCACAGGGTGGTCGGGGGTCGCATTCCGCGCAAGTCGGGCATCGCCGGATCCGAACCCACGTTGAGCCGGTCGGCATCGAAACACCTGCGCCAGGGCATTCCCGCGCCCGATGTTCTGCGTTAGCATCGTCGCGTGCCCCAGAACAAGCGCAGGCTCGACCACATCCTGGACGCCGGTTACCTGGCGGACCTTCGCGCGCGCTCGACCGACGAAGTCCGCTCGATGCGCGCGGAAACCCGGGAAGAGGAGGCCCTGCTGTCGTACGAGCGGCGCATGCTGCACGGCCGGCTCGCCATCCTGACCAAGGAGCTGGAGCGCCGCGCGCGCGGCGAGGATGCCGGAACGCTCCTCGAGCTCTTGCCCTCGATCCTCTCCGGCGATGAACAGCGTGGTCCGAGTCGGGGCTCCCTGCCGCTGAACGACCCCAATCTGGACTTTGCCCACCCGCACCGGCGCGTGACGAAGCTCGTGTCCGACGACACGATCGCGAACCTCCCGAGTCTCGACGAGACCGAGATCCGGCGGATCATCGGTGAGCTGGAGGGAGCGGAGCACGAGGTGTCCGCGCAGCGCCGCCCGCTCCTCGACGTGCTCGACTCGCTGAACGAAGAGCTCGCACGCCGGTATCAAACCGGCGAAGCAGATCCCAGCGACGTGCTGGCCGGCGGCTGATCGCCCGCCCCGAGAGGCTCCACGTCTTCTAGCGAGACTTCTAGCCCTCGGGGGTGACCTTGAGGGTCCAAGAGGACTATAGACGGGTCCTCATCCGGCACCCGATACTCAATCAATCTCCATGAGCCGGACGTGACGATGGCGAAGAAAAACCGCATGCGGGTACTCGTGGTCGATGACGACCCTTTGGTCCGCAATCTCCTCAGTGCGGTGCTCCACGACGCGAGCTTCGACCTCGACGAAGCCGTCGACGGCCACGACGCGCTTGCGATCGCCGCGGTTCGTCCGCCGGACGTCGTCGTTCTCGACGTGATGATGCCCGGCCTCGACGGCTTCGAGGTGTGCCGCGCGCTCCGCGCCGACCCTTCCTTCGTCTCGACGCGCATCGTCATCTTGACCGCGAAAAGCACGCCGACCGCACGCGACGAGGCTTTCCGAGCCGGCGCGGACGCATTCTTCACGAAGCCGTTCAGCCCGCTTGATCTCATCGAAACGGTCATGGGGGCACGGCATGGGGCAGCTTAGGCCGGTGCGTTCGGAGGAACGAACCGCTACGGTGCTGTCGATGCCGGACGAGGAGTCTCTGCCCGTCCTCGATGAGGCGGGCGTGCGCGACCAGCTACTCGCATTCGCGCGCGACTTGAACCGGATCTACCACAAGGAGCGCGCGCGAGCGGAAGAGCTCGAACACACGCTGCACGAGCTCGAAGAGTCTTATTTCGCAACGGTGAAGACGCTGGCGTTCGTCGTCGAGGCTCGAGATGCGCACACACGATCGCACCTGTCGCGCGCGCACGACTACGCCGTCGCACTCGCACAACGCGTTAAGCCCGAGTTGGCCGACGACCGTGTCTTCCGCTACGGATTCCTGCTCCACGACATCGGCAAGGTTGGGATCCCCGACCACATCCTTCGGAAACCGAGCCCGCTGACGCGCGAGGAGTGGGAGGTCATGCAGACCCATCCGATCCTCGGCGGCCAGATGCTCGGGCCGATCCGCTTCTTGCAGCGCGCCATCCCGATCGTGGAGTGTCACCACGAGCGCTGGGACGGCAAGGGATATCCCCGCGGCCTGAAGGGCGAGGAGATCCCGCTCGCAGCGCGGATCTTCTCCGTCGTCGACACGTTCGACGCGATGACCTCCGACCGCCCGTACCGGCGCGCTCTTTCGGTCGACGAAGCCGTCCACGAGATCCTGGCGGCGGGCGGCACGCAGCTCGACCCCGCCATCGCAGAAGCGTTCGCCGCGCTGTGCCGCGAGCGGAGCGGGGCCTGGCCGATCGCACACGGGACGACCGACGTCGACTGAGTCGCGCGGCTAGCATTGCTGCGTGCGCATCGCCGTTATCTCCGACATCCATTCGAACCTCGAAGCGCTGGACCGGGTGCTCGCGCGCGCAGCCGAAGCCCGCGTCGGCGCGACGTACGTGTTGGGCGACATCGTCGGCTACGGCGCGGATCCGGACGCAGTCGTTGCTCGTCTAGCCGAGCAGCCCTCCGCGGTGTGCATCGCAGGGAACCACGACCTCGCCATTCCTTTCGAAGCTCGAGCCGCGCGGGGACGCGGCCGAAGGGCTGCTCGTGCACGGGTCGGTCGTCGACCCGGCGGCCGAATACGTGTTGAACGTGGAGGCCGCGCGCGCCAGCTTCGGTGCGGCGGAGTTCGCGCGCTGCTTCTTCGGTCATACGCACCTGCCGACGCTCTTCGTCGAGGAAGGCGGCCGCATCGATGGGTTCGCTATGCGCGACGGCGATCCGGTCTCGCTGGCATCGAACGGGAGCAAGCGGTTCATGCTCAACCCGGGCAGCGTGGGACAGCCCCGCGACGGCGACCCGCGCGCCTCCATGATGATCGTGGACTCGGACGAGGGTTCGGCAGTGGTGCATCGCGTCCCGTACGAGATCGAAACGGCGGCCGCGAAGATCCGCGACGCGGGGCTCCCCGTCGCGCTGGCCGATCGGCTCGCGTTCGGCCGCTGATGGCCGAGCCGCTCGTCGTCGAGGTCGTTCGATCGGGCGTTCGCGAGAGCTTCCACCTCGTGGATGTCGCAGTGATCGATCCGGCCGGCCGGCTCGTGGCGTGGGCGGGCGATCCCGAGCAGCCGGCAGCGTATCGCTCGTCGGCGAAACCGTTGCAAGCGCGCGTCTCGATCGAGGCCGGCTGGAGGCCGCCCGACTCCCTCGCCGTCGCGATCGCGTGCGCCTCGCATAACGGCGAGCCCGAGCACGTCGCGGCGGTGCGCGCGATCTTGTCCCAGTCCGGGCTGGACGAGAGCGCTCTTCAGTGTCCGGCCGACGTGCCGTTGTATCTGCCCGCGGTGATGGGGATCCGGGAGCGCGCGCCGGTCTTTCACAACTGCTCGGGGAAGCACGCGGCCATGGTGGCCGCGTGCCAAGCGGCGGGATGGCCGCTCGATACGTACCGCGATGCCGACCATCCGTTGCAGCGGGCCGTTGCTGCGCTTATCGGGTCGGTTGTGGGAGATACCCAGGCGACGCTCGTCGACGGGTGCGGGGTCCCCACGGTCGTCGCCCCGCTGCAGGCGCTGGCGCGCGGGCTGCTCACCGTCGAGGGCGGACCAGAAGCCGAGGCGATGCGCGCGCATCCGTTCCTCGTCGGGGGCACCGACCGCCTGGACACCGACCTGATGACCGCAGCGCCGGACGTGTTGATCAAGAGCGGCGCCGAGGGGCTCGCATGCCTATCGGTTGCCGGACTCGGCATCACTTTGAAGACGCGAGACGGCGCTGCGCGCGCGCGCGGCCCGGCCGTCCTTTCCGTCCTCGCGCAGCTCGGCCTTGTCGGCGACGACCTGTTGCCGCGGCATCGCGAACCGCCGGTGTTGGGCGGCGGCGAGGAGGTCGGGGTCCTCCGAGCGCACGGAACGCTCGCGCGCGCCTGACGGGTTTTCCCACCTTCCAGGAAGTGCTTGCTGCGCTTCCCAACCTGCTTGCTAGAGTTTGCGAACCGGCGGGGCGGGTCGTACAGTCGAGGCGTGAACAGCGATCTGAAAGAAGCGGTGAGGGCACCCGTGGACATGGCGCTCGGCAAGGTTCACGACCTGGGTAACTTCATCCGTGACCAGCGCCGGAACGCTCGGCTGTCCTTGCGCAAGCTTTCGAACATGGCCGGCGTGTCGAACCCGTATCTCTCGCAGATAGAGCGCGGCATGCGGCGTCCATCGGCCGAGATCCTCTAAGCGATCGCGACAGCACTTCGGATCTCTGCCGAGACCCTCTACGTCAAGGCCGGCATCCTCGAGGAGCGCGACGATCCGACCGACCCCGTGACGTCGTTGCTTCGCGACCTCACGATCTCGGACAAGCAGAAGCAGGTGTTGATCGAGATCTATCAGAGCTTCCGGCACGAGAACGAGCTGCAAGGCAAAGGTGCTCCCATGCCGGCGCAGACCGCGCGCAAGGTAGCCGCGCTTCGTCAAGAGAAGTCGGGTCAGGAAAAGGCGGCCGCGCCGAAACGCGCCGCGAGCGCCAAGCCGAAGGCGAAGCCACGCGCGCAGGCCAAGACGGCCGCCGCTCCCGGCAAGACCAAAACCAGGAACCCCAAGAAGAAAAAGAAGAAGTGACACGGTGATGAAGACCAAGGCGGGGGGACGGAGATTGCAGGCTCTCGCAGCCCTCACCCGGCTGGCTCCCCTTCGTCCTCCCGCCGACAACGTACGGAGTTTGCTGAAGGGAGGTGCAACACGATGAGCACAACGACGAAGAAAGTAACCAAGCAAGCGACGAAGCCGCTGTACGCAGCGATCGGTGTCGGAACCACAGCATTGGAGAAGGCCCGCGAGCTGCCGCAGCGCGTGACGACGTTGCCCGGCACGCTGAAGTCGATCAATTCGAAGGTCGACATCCGCGACCTACCGAAGCAGATCCAGTCGCTCGGAACGTCCGTGCCGCAGCGCGCGAGCGAGCTCGTGGACCGCTCCAAGAAGCTCACCGGCACGACGCAGAAGCGCGTGTCGAAGCTGACGAAGCGGGCGTCGAAGACGTACACGGACCTTTCGAAGCGAGGCGAGAAGCTCGTGACGAAGGTGCGCAAGTCGGCGCCTTCGAAGCGTGCAGCCGCTCAGACGAAATCCGCGCGCGCACGGATCAAGGCGGCGGCGACGTCGGTTCGGAAGGCAGCAGAAGCGAACATCGAAGCCGTCTCTTCGGCCGTCGACAAAGTGACGTCCGAGCAGGCAAGCTGATCACACGACCGCACCGAAGAGCCCGGCGGCGACGCCGGGCTTTTCGCTGCTACGCTTCGACGCCATGGAGGTAAGCGTCCGTCGGGACGACGCCGCGCTCACCGATCTTTCCGGCGAATGGCTCACCTTGTGGCGGAAGGATCCCACCGCGAGCCTGTTCCAAACCCCGCAGTATGCGCGCGCCGCGTGGGAGACGGAGCTCGGCGCCGACCAAACGCTTGCCGTTATCGAGATGAAGCGCGGCGGGTCGCTTGTCGGTCTTGCGACGGCGACCGTCGACCTCGACGGCACGCTTCGTTTTCTCGGGAACAAAGAGGTGACGGACTACTTGGGTCCCATCTCCGACGTCGCCGACCGGGACGCAGTTGCCTCTGCCTTCATCGCCGCCGTCGAGGAGCTGAAGTGGTCGCGCGCGGAGCTGTTCGGACTCACGCACGATTCGGGATGGCCCGAAGCGCTCGCGCGCGCAGCCAAAGCAGCCGGACACGCCGTCGAGGAAGTCCAGCAGGATGTCTGCCCGCGGATCGCACCCCTGGGAACATACGAGCAATATCTTGCGTCGTTGGACAGCAAGAGCCGGCACGAGATCAAGCGGAAAGCCAGGCGGCTCGAGCGAGAGGGCGGGCCCTACACGATCCGCCTTTCCGATCGCTCCAGGCTCGAGGCCGACCTCGAGCGCTTCTACGAGATGCACCGGTCGTCCACCGGGCCTAAGGGCCGGTTCATGCACGAGGACGTTGCCGTCCTCTTCACGCAAATCGCGCTCGCCTTCGAGCAAGAAGGGTGGCTCCGCTTAACTTTGCTCGAACGTGAAGGGAAAGCCCTTGCGGGGATGTTCTCATTCGCGGCGAAAGAGACCTGGAGCGTCTACAACTCCGCGTACGATCACACCGAAGGCGAGCTCGCACCGGGGATGGTTCTGATGAGCGAAACCATCCGGCTCGCGGCCGAGAAAGGCTGTGAGGTTTTCGACATGCTTCGTGGTGACGAGCCCTATAAGTACAGGTTCGGCGCGGTCGACGTGCCTTTGATAGAGCTGAAGGTGGACCGGGCATAACGCGGGAAGGGTTGCGGCCCCGCCGGCGTTCGTATCCGCAGCCGGAGAAGGGATCGAATGCAGGAACGTCTTGAGTCACCGACCGCGTCCCGCCTGTTGTCGGCCGCCTCGCCGATCACCTCGGTTTCGAGGGTCGCGCTGCTCTCCGTGCACACGTGTCCGTTGGACCAGCCGGGCATGGGGGATTCGGGAGGGATGAACGTCTACGTGCGGTCGGTCGCACGGCGACTGGCGGAGATGGGCGTTGCAGTCGACATCTTCACGCGGTGGTCGGGGAAAGGGGAGCTCGTCCGCGAGGTCGATCCGGGCGTGCGCGTTATCCACCTGATCGCGGGACCGGATCGCCCCGTTCCGAAAGAAGAGCTTGATGAGCACGTGTGCGAGTTCCTCTACTCGTTGCTTCGGTTCGAGTCGAACGAGGCCGCGTCACTCGGCATCGCGTCGCCGATCTACGACGCTGTTCACAGCCACTACTGGCTCTCCGGCCGGGTCGGGCGTCTTGCGGCTGAACGGTGGCGGATCCCTCTGCTTCAGTCCTTCCACACGCTTGGACGCGTGAAGAACATGAACCTTTCACCGGGCGACGAGCCGGAGCCG
>VAYV01000232.1:3010-4270 GCA_005883175.1 Actinomycetota bacterium | reverse complement strand
TCTAGGTGCCGATCTATGTCGGCCTTAGAAAGCTCGTCGATCTCACCGTCGAGGTAGAGATACAGACGAGCTAAGAACGATCGACAGTCCGCCTTGGGGTGCTCCATGGTTCCTCTTCTTCGACCATGCCGCGTTGCTTCGCATAATCCCACAACGCGCGCTGGAGGGCCTTCCTTCCCCTATGCAACCGCGACATCACCGTTCCTATTGCCACCCCGGTGATATCCGCTATCTCCTGGTAGCTGAACCCCTCGACGTCGGCCAGGAGGACCGCCGTCCGGAACTGCTCGGGGATGCTTTCCAGGGCCTGCTTGACCTCCTCGTCGGGGATCCGGTCGAGCAGCTCGGCCTCCGGGGAGACGTTCGCCTCGACCAGCCGGTCGTAGAGGCTGAAGTCCTCGTTGGCGTCGGCCGAGACGGTCTGGGGCTCCCGCTGCTTCTTCCGATAGCTGGAGATGAACGTGTTGGTCAGGATCTTGTAGAGCCAGGCCTTGAGGTTGGTGCCTTCCTCGAACTGGTTGAACGCCCGGTACGCGCGCAGCATGGTCTCCTGGACGACCTCTTCGGCGTCGGCGGGATTCCTGGTCAGGCGCAGGGCGGTGCCGTAGAGCTGGCCGAGGAAGGGCATGGCCTCTTCCTCGAATCGGCGCTCGAGGTCCCGGTCTTTCCCTTGGGGCTTGGCCGCGCGGGGGGCCTTGCCGTCTGCAGGCGCTTTGCCGGCGCGGGGCGCCTTGGGCTTGCCGTCGCTGGGCGCGGCGGCCGGCTTCGCTGTTGTCTTGCGCGCGATCTCGAGCCTCCCTGTGTCCGGCCGTACCCTACCGCCCCGCCCCTGTGCGGGCTTCCTTCAGCGCTTCATCTCAACCCCGCCGTTGTTCCCGATCCACTCTGAAGGTTGGCTCTTCCCCGCTGGGGCGACTCATAATCCCGTCATGGCTCGCCCCTGGACCAAACTCAAATGGTGGACGCCCGATCGGGTGGCCCGGCTCGTAGGAGGGGTCGTGTTTGTGGGCGCATTGGTACTCCTCCTTCTGCCCGCGACAGCTCCGTACCCGATGCATCCAGTCTCGAGGGCCACCTCTGAAACAACCGTTCACTCCGTTCAAGTCACGCACCCAAACGGGATCGACACCAACACGATCACGGACACCAATACGATCGCTCGGCCCTCCGAGAATCCGAGTTTCTTTGCTAAGACCTTCGACAACGTTGCAGGTGTAATCGTCGTCCGCCTTGCTCTTGCTGCTTTGGCTGCTTTCATCG
>VAYV01000232.1:0-3000 GCA_005883175.1 Actinomycetota bacterium | reverse complement strand
AGGGAAGCTATGAAGGCATTGGAGACTCAAACGAAAGCCAAGACCGACGGGCTTGAACGGACGCTCCAACATATGGAGAACGCATTGAAAGAGGTACAACGGGGCAGCAGGTAGGGGTGTAACGTAGAAAAAGAGATGGCCACCAAAGCCAAGACCGTAACTCGGAAGAAGACGGCATCGAATGCCGTCGACCTTCACCTCGACCGCGCTGCCAAGCAGCTTGCCGAGACGAGGAAGATCAACGTCGACATCGACGCTGCCCTCAAAGAGGTGGACGAAGCGGTCGAAAAATTGGAAAGGATTAGTCGGGCCAAGTCAGCCCGGAACGGTCGCTAGCCGAATCCCTTCCCTTCTTTAGTTCGCGCTCCAAACCACCGTCCTGTGGTTGAACGCAGCCCACGCGAACCAGAACGCGTCGACGTGCCGGAGCTCGGGGAGCTCGGCGCCTTTCAACGGCCCCTTCAGCGCCACACCGTCGAGCGACCACGTCGACCCCGTCTCGCGATCTTTGATCACGCCGTCGTCGACGGAGAAGTGCAGCATCGTGCCTCGCGCGCGCGGCCGGAACACGCCGCTCGAACCCACAACGCGCCCATCCGCGATCAGCGGGGTGTTTAGTGGTGAGCGCGCGCTGCCGCCCCAGAAGACGACGAGAACGCCGTCGGTCACCACCGTCGGGTTCCCGCGCGCGCCGAGCGTCGCGTACGGGTAGGCGCGCGGGACTCCCCCATCGACGACGCCGACCACGCGCGCCATCGCCGGCAGCCGCCCGTCGAGACGGCCGAGGAAGAACCCGTCGTATGGCGCTGCGCGAGAGTCGTAGCCCGGGTACGGGGTGCTCGCATACGTCAATAAGCCAGGACGTGACAGCACGGTTCCGTTCGGATAGGCGGTGGTGAAGTCCGCGAACGACGACAGCTGCGACGGGATCACGTTCAGTGTGGCGCCTTTGAGCTCGCCGGCGGCGGCCGCGCCGATAATCTGCGGCCACAGCGACTCGGTCTCGCGGTCGTACATCACCATGTCGCTGAGGTATACCTTGCCCGACGCCGCGAACGTCAGCGTCAGGCTGCGCACGCGCCGGTCGAAGACCATCGCCGCGTTGGCGACCGGGCTGTAGGTGATCGCGACCGGCACGCCGGCGACTGTGTCGTCGACTACCTCATGCTGCTCGAGGATCGACAGCGGGTACGCGCGCGCGCTCTTTCCGTCGCGCACGATGACCACCGGCGCGTCGGGGCCGAGCCACTCCGCCGCGGCGCCCAATGAACCCATCACGGGGCGCGTGATCGGCGGGATATCCCCCGGTGAAAGCACGTCGACAAGGTAGCGACGGTTAAATCCGACCAAATCGGGCGACGTAACCGCCGGTGAGCCGCCGGTTGTGCAAGCCATCAACGCTAAGAGGCCTGTGCACAAGGCCTTTTGACGGCCTGACGCCCCCGTCAGCGGTTTTGCCACCCTGATTTGACCCTTCACTCACCCTCTGGCAGCCTTACCGCCCAGTAGCCGGCCCCTACTACCCTCGCACAACCGAGTCTGGGCCGCTGCGCCGAAGGCCCATGAGGACCCGGACTAGAAACTTGGCGGCCGCCATCGCGACAGCGATGGTCGTGCTGGTGGTCCCTCAGGTCGGCGCTCACGCGATGACCCTCACCGAGATCCAGGCGCGCATCAAAACCCTCCAGACGTCCTTGGCCAAAGTCGGGTACCAGCTCTCCGACGCCGACGACCACTTGGTCTACCTCCGGACGGAGATCGCCGACCATTACACCGCGCTTCGCACCGCCAACGCGCGCAAGGCGCAGATCCAGCAGTCGCTCAGTGCGCGCGCGGCCCAGCTGTACGTCCTCGGCGGCCAGGGGACGCCGGCGTCGCTCGCGTCCGACGGCATCGGCGTTTACGTGGAGCGCATGACGTATCTCGAACAGATCGGCTACACGCAGCAATCGCTTCTTGAAGAGTTAAGGGCGTTGCAAGCGGACGCGAAGATCGAATCGGCAACGCTCGCGGCCGAAGAGAAGGACGCGCAGAAGACAGTCAACGTTTACGCGAAGCAGCGCGTGCAGCTGAACTCACAGCTGGCCGAGCTGACCAAGTTGAACGCGTTCTTGATGTCGGTTCTGCCGCGTCCCGCGTTGCGCGGCTCGCGCGGCGGTAAGCACGGGATGGTGTGTCCGGTCGTCGGACCGCATGTCGTCGTGAGCAACTTCGGCGCGCCGCGGCCCGGTGGTCCGCATCAAGGAGACGACATCGACGCCAACACCGGTCAGCCGGTGCGCGCGATCCTGCCGGCAACGGTGGTCGACACGCCCACCGGAAGTTGGTGGGGCATCGGCATCAAGATCCGAGATCTCAGCGGCACCGAGTGGTGGTACGCGCACCTCAGCGCGCGCTGGGTCCATATCGGCGAGCACGTCGACGGCGGCGACTACATGGGACGCGTCGGCTGCACGGGGAATTGCAGCGGCCCCCACTTGCACTTCGAGTGGCATCCGGGCGGAGGCCCGGCGCGAGATCCCTATCGGATCTTGATGGCAGCAGGCTGCTAGAGCGCGCGCTCTGAGCTCTTCTTGCGCGCGTCGGTCGACGCTTCTTCTTTCTCTTTCCTTCGAGCAGCCTCGATCCGGCTCTTCAGCGCGGAGCTCGGCGTCCTCGCAGTGAGCTGAGGCGGCTCGGCTTTGACGTGCGGCGGCGTACTCGGCCGTGCCGGACGCGGCTCCCCGGGGGAGACACCCTGAACCTCATGCATCGCCGCGAGCGCAAGCGCCGATTCCTGCGCGGCCCGATCGCGATGCGCTTTCTCGAGCGCGTCCCACCGTGCCCAGCGCGCGCGGTTCTTCTCCTCTTCACGCTGCCGTTCTTCCATCGCTACGCGGTACGCGCGCGCGCGCTCTTGGAGATCTTTGTCGTTGAGAACCGACTGGCCTTGACTGAGGGCCTTGTTCGAGGCGCGCAAGAGCTCGTACGCGGCGGAGGCTTCCTTCATCCGCCGCTCGG
>VAYV01000231.1 GCA_005883175.1 Actinomycetota bacterium | reverse complement strand
CGCCGAAGCCTAAGTCCAAGCCCAAAAAGCCCGGAAAAGCCGAGCGGCAGCAGCGCAAGGAAGAGAGCGAAGACAAACCGTGGTGGCGCGACTGAGCGGCGAATAGAATCCTCACACGAGCGGGGCTGCGGCACACGCGGCCCCGTTCACGTGTGGAGGAGGACGTGTTGAACGAGCAGCCGGCCGTCGTCGCGCGCGGCTTGCGGAAGCGCTACGGGGACCTTGAAGCGGTCGCGGGGATCGACTTCGAGGCTGAAGCGCGCTCGTGCTACGGGTTCCTCGGGCCGAATGGCGCCGGAAAGACGACGACGATGCGCATGATCGCGTGCGCGATGCCGCCGTCGGGCGGGCAGCTCAATGTGCTCGGCCTCCCCGTCGTCGGCAACGAGCGCGCGATCAAAGCGCGACTCGGGATCGTGCCACAGGAAGACAATCTCGACGAGCAGATCACCGTGGTCGAGAACCTCACCACTTACGCGCGCTACTTCGGGATCAAGGCCGCGGCGATCCTGCCGCGCATCGGCGAGCTGCTCGAGTTCATGCAGCTGCAAGAAAAGCGCGAGCGCAAGATCAACGAGCTTTCCGGCGGCATGAAGCGCCGGCTGATGATCGCGCGCGGGCTGCTCAACGAGCCGGAGATGCTGATCCTGGACGAGCCGACGACCGGATTGGACCCACAGGCCCGGCACCTCGTGTGGGAGAAGCTGCGCACGCTGCGGCGGCAAGGCGTCACGCTGATCCTCACGACGCACTACATGGAAGAGGCCGCCCAGCTGTGCGACCGGCTAGTGATCATGCACGAGGGCACGATCCTGGTCGAAGGCCGGCCGCGCGATCTGGTTGCCGCGCACACATCGCGACAAGTTGTGGAAGTGTTCGATCCGCCGGCTGAGGTCGAACCCGATCTCGAAAAGCTCTCGCACGTGGCAGATCGTTTCGAGCGGCTTGCCGATCGCTGGCTGTTCCACACCGACGAGGGCGACGCGCTGCTCGGCAAGGTGCGCGCGCTGCCGTTGGATGCGGGTTCGGTGTGGTTGCGCGGAGGCACGCTCGAGGATGTCTTCCTGTCGCTGACGGGGCGGAGGTTGATCGAATGACCGTTCTTTCGCTCGATATCTCGCCGGCCGGCGCGTGGCGCTACTGGCTGCGGAACTCTGTCGTCTTCAAACGCACATGGCTGCTCGGGCTGATGGCGTGGTTCATCGAGCCGGTGATCTATCTCGTCGCGATGGGTCTGGGGCTGGGGGAGTACCTCAAGACTGTCGGTGGCCTCAAGTACATCGTGTTCATCGCGCCGGGGCTGCTCGCGGTCTCGGCCATGTACGGCGCGACGTTCGAGACGACGTGGAACTCGTGGTTCAAGATGGACGAGTCGCGGGTGTACGACGCGTGCATCGCGACGCCGCTCTCGGCTGAGGACGTGGCTCTCGGTGAGGCGCTGTGGGGCACGACGCGCGCAGCCGCCTACGGCGCGGCGTTCGCGATCGTCGCAGTGCCGTTCGGCGTGTACCGGTCGTGGTGGGGGATCTTGACGATCCCGGCCCTTTTCTTGATCGGGGCGAACTTCGCGCTGCTCGGGCTGACGTTCACGTACCTGATCACGCGCGTCGACTACCTCTCGTACTACTGGACGCTGTTCATGACGCCGATGTTCATGTTCGCCGGCGTCTTCTTCCCGCTGAACCAGCTGCCGGGATGGGTGCGCACGCTCGCGTGGTTCATGCCGCTGCACCACGGCACGGAGATGATGCGCGCTCTGATGACCGATGGCACTCCTGCGCGCGCGGGCTGGTCGGCGCTGTGGCTGGTGTGCGCGTCGCTGGTGTTCTTGCTGGTGCCGCCCCTGATTCTGCGTCGCCGCCTCGTTGCGGGCCGAGGATGGGCATACGTGTTCGTCGTCGCTATCGCTGGCGCGGTCCTCGCAACAGTTCTGGTTACTCGTTCCTCCGGCGAAGGAAAGGTCTCGGTTTCGATTGCTGTTCGTACACACTTCTCAACCGCAGCTCCCGGGAAAATCCGCGTCACGATGAACAGTGATCACGGAAATCCACAAGTGACATCGATCTCATGGGGAGATGGCAACGAGGACTCCGAGTATTCGGGGTTCTGCGTGGGAGGGCCGGGTTTGGGTCGGCTGTCGCTCCCGGTTATCTCCACCTTGCCACGCACTCAGAGTTCGGTTGATTTCGTTCATGTCTTCCGACGGCCGGGAAGGTATCGCGTGACAGTTCACGCGATCGAGTATTCGTTCTGCACGGGTTCTGCAGCACCAACAAAGGACGGTCCGTCTGGGAAGGCGAGCATCCTTTTTCAAGTTAACGGTCCCGCGGCGTCAGGAAACGGTCGCGCGCAACCTTTCGTGGAGATCATGTCGACCAATCACACCTCATACGGCAACGGTGTCGTGCACGGATGGGTTGACGCAGGAGACACTGACGGCTACGTGCGCTCGATAACCATCTCCTGGCCCGACGGGTCGACGCGCGCTTACAACAATCCCAATACCTGCGTCGACCCTTCGAACGCTTGGTCGAATACGCGATTCGGATTTCAGTGGACCAGGCGATGGGCGCCCGGCCTCTACTCGATCAAAGCTGTGGCACTCTCAACTGATTGCAGAGGTGGAACTTCCCAGACGACTACCTTGATCGTGCCATTCCGGCTGTTCCCAAATGACATGTGGAAGCCGTCGGGCAGGCCTACTTTGATACCTCCGCGTTCCAGGGAGATCGTTAGTGGAGAGCCCACCGTCCCAGAGCAGGTGATCGTGAATCCCTCGACTTTGCCTTCCGAGCCCTAGGCGCCTCGCGTGGATCGCTTCGAGACGCCTTATCAACCGCCACGACGCCCAGCCGACCCGATGAAATTCTTCCTCAAACGTTTCTTGGTCTTCCTCGTCATCTTCGGGGTCATCGTGATCGGCTGGATGATCATCCACCCACTGGCTCCGGGATCGGTGTCGGTCTCGATCTCGGCTCCCACTCGGTTCTTGGCCGGTGCTCCTGAAAAGATCAAAGTGACGATGAACGGCGAACACGGGTTTCCCGCATGGGATTCAGTTGACTGGGGAGACGGCATCAAAGAGGGGAACCCGAACAGGCATCCGACTGGCTTCCACAGCGATCCGTGCGGGCAGTATTTCATGCCGACGAACGGCAGCACCCCACCGCCGATCCCTCATGTGGATGTAGGGACTTTGCCCCCCGGCAAGGGCTACGTTGAGTTCCTTCATCGCTACCGACGCCCAGGGTGGTACCTCGTCAAGGTTCAAGCAGACGAGTTCGGATGGGTCTGCACGCATCAAAGAAGTCCGTCAGCAATCGGTACCATCGCTCTGCACGTCACCGGTCCCGCCGCGCCGGGGAACGGCATTCTCGATCCGCGGCCAGGACTCGTGCTCAAGCTGTACAACTACTACTCAAACTTGAGCGGCTATTTTGGGGCTGACGATCCGGATGGATATCTGCGATCGATCACCGTCACGTGGGTCGATGGGGCGACTCGCGTGTACACCAACCACACGGAATGCGCGAGCCACGGCAACACTTGGCCCTCAGGTTTGCTGGGTTTCCGGTGGAGACAACACATCAAACCCGGGAAGTACAGCGTCAAGATCACTGCGTTGTCTACGGATTGCTCCGGCCGAGAATCTCAGACGATCACACTGGTTGCGAGATTCCGACTGAGCCCAACGGGTAACAGGATCCAGATAACTGAGGCTACTTTCAGTCCACACAAGCCAAACGGGAATCGCGACTACACCTTGCCGGTGTCTGAGCTCTGGAACCTAGAGAACGATGACTCCGTGCCTTAGGCGATCTGCAGCATCCGTTCTAGCGCTACACGCGCCCACTTCGCATCGTCGGGATCGACGCTGATCCGGTTCACGACGACGCCGCTCAGCAGGGTCTCCATCGCCCACACGAGGTGCGGCAAGTCGATCCGGTTCATCGTTGCGCAGAAGCACACGGTCCGGTCCAAGAACACGACGGTCTTGTCCGGGTTCTCGATCCCCAACCGGCCTACGAGATTGAGCTCGGTCCCGATCGCCCACTTCGAGCCCGCCGGTGACGCTTCGATCGCACGGATGATGCCTTCCGTCGAGCCGACCTCGTCCGCCTTCTCGACGACTTCCTGGCGGCACTCCGGATGCACGATCACTCGCACGCCCGGTACGCGCGCGCGCACGGCATCGACCATCTCAGGCAGGAACCGCTGGTGTACCGAGCAGTGGCCCTTCCACAACAGCACGGTCGCGCGCGCGATCTGCTCTTCGGTCAGCCCGCCCAGGTCGCGGTGCGGGTCCCACACGGCCACGTCGTCCAGACCGAGGCCCATCTTCAGCGCGGTGTTCCGACCGAGGTGCTGGTCCGGAAGGAACAGCACTTTGTCACGCTGCTCGAGCGCCCAACGCATCGCACCGTCGGCGTTGGACGACGTGCAGATCGTTCCGCCTTCGCGGCCGGTCAGCGATTTGATCGCCGCCGTCGAGTTCATGTACGTCACCGGCGTCACGCGCCCGGGCACGATCTGATCCAGAACCGTCCAGGCCTCCTCCGCCTGCCCGATGTCTGCCATGTCTGCCATCGAGCAG
>VAYV01000066.1 GCA_005883175.1 Actinomycetota bacterium | reverse complement strand
AGCGCGCGGGGCCGTCGACGGGCATGCCGACCAAGCAAGAAGCCGCGGACTTGCTGCTCGCGATGTACGGGCGCCACGGCGAGTCGCCGGCGCCGATCATCGCGCCGCGCACGCCGGCGGAGTGCTTCCACGCGGCGATCGAGGCTGCTCGTATCGCATTGAAGTACCGCACACCGGTGTTCATCCTGTCGGACACGTTCCTCGCGAACTCATCGGAGCCGTGGAAGGTTCCAGACGTGAACGACCTCCCCGACATCAGCGTTGCGTTCGCAACCGCCCCGAACCACGAAGGCGAGTTCTGGCCGTACGTCCGCGATGAGAACCTCGCGCGCCCGTGGGCAGTCCCGGGAACGCCGGGGCTCGAGCACCGTGTGGGCGGCTTGGAAAAGCAGGACGGCACCGGCAACGTCAGCTATGACCCGCAGAATCACGAGTACATGAGCCGCATCCGCGCGGCGAAGGTCGCCAAGATTGCCGACGACATCCCGGCGCTGGAGGTCGACGATCCGTCCGGCGAGGCCGATCTACTCGTGATCAGCTGGGGCTCGACGTTCGGCGCGATCCGCGCCGGGTGCGAGAAGGTGCGCGCGCAGGGCGAGATCAACCTCGGGCAGCTCGTGAAGATCTTGCGCGCGGAGTACCTCGTCGACGCGAAGTCTTACAACAAGATCCAAGGGCACCCGTTCCGGGCGTCCGAGATCGAAACCGAGATCCTGAAGAGGCTGTGAACGATATGGCAGAGCAGAACGGCGGCGGCAACGTCCTGACGAAGAAGGAGTTCGTCAGCGACCAAGAAGTACGGTGGTGCCCGGGATGCGGCGACTACGCGATCCTGTCGGCAGTGCAGGGCATGATGCCCGACGTCGTCGACAAGCGCGAGAACATGGTCTTCATCTCGGGCATCGGCTGCTCGAGCCGCTTCCCCTACTACATGAACACGTACGGCATGCACTCGATCCACGGGCGCGCGCCGGCGATCGCGACCGGTCTGGCGACCGCGCGCCCCGACCTCACCGTCTGGGTCATCACCGGGGACGGCGACGGGCTGTCGATCGGCGGCAACCATCTGATCCACACGATGCGTCGCAACGTGAACCTCGTGATCCTGCTGTTCAACAACCAGATCTACGGGCTTACGAAGGGGCAGTACTCGCCGACGTCGGAGATCGGCAAAGTGACGAAGTCGACGCCGTTCGGCTCGCTCGACCGGCCCTTCAACCCCGTCGCGCTGGCGCTGGGAGCCGAGGCCACCTTCGTCGCGCGCTCGCTGGACGTCGATCGGCAGCATCTGACGAGCGTCCTGAAAGCGGCCGCCGCGCACCGCGGCACGTCGTTCGTCGAGATCTACCAGAACTGCAACATCTTCAACGACGGTGCGTTCGACCTCGTCGCCGGCAAGGAGCACAAAGCCGAGAACCAGATCCGTTTGGAGCACGAGAAGCCGATCCGCTTCGGCGCGAACAACGAGAAGGGGATCCGGCTTAGCGGGCGCGCGTCGGTTGAGGTAGTCGACGTCGAGCAGGCCGGCGAAGAGAACCTCATCGTGCACGATGTGCATCGAGAGGACCCGGCGCTCGCGTTCATGCTCGCGCACATCGCGACCGGCCCGACTATGCCGACGCCGATCGGGATCTTCAGGGACGTAGACCGGCCCGTGTACGGCGAAGAGATGGAACGACAGCTGTCGGTCGCGCGCGAGAAGCTGGGCGTGGGCAGCGTGGAGACGCTGCTGACCAGCGGGGACACCTGGGAAGTAGCCTAAAGGGCCCTGGTCCCGCCGCCGAACCTCCCTTTATCTTCACGAACACGGCGAAGGGGGATCACATCCAATGCGACGGTTGATGGCGGTTTCATTGCTGGTCGCGCTCGCCGCGACGGCGTGCGGCAAAGGCGCCGGCAATCAAGTCAGCTTCGTGTCCGATGCTGCGGCACGTTCCGAAGCAGCGACGACCGTGAGACTCTCATTGACCGTAACGGGAACCCTTCCCAACGGAACGATCCGAACGTTCCACGGGGACGGCGAGCTTGACCGGGTTCACAAGTTGTTCGAGATCCATTTCGCTCTGCCCGGGTTGCCTGAGGTCGGAACCGTGAACGTTGACATGATCGCTTCGCCTTCAGGCGTTTACGTGCATCTACCAGCCGCGGTCATGTCGAGATTGGGTCAGCCCGACAAGTGGTTGTTCATGACTAACTCTGAGCTAGGCAAGAACCGGGTCGGGATACCGAAGGTGGATGATCCAACGAAGGCGTTCGACGCTATCAAGTCGGTAGCCTCGTCCGTCTCCTTCCTGGGCAAGGCAAAGGTTCGAGGCTTCGCCACACGTGAATACGCCGTCAAACTCGATCAGGCGAAACTCCTTGCCCGCGCACCTGCGGGTACACAGGGTTCGGCGGCTGCGTCTATCCCCCAAGACATGCGTGTCTATGTCGGGACGGACGATGGCTTGATCCACCGCATGGATTTCCACGTTTCGAGAGACGGCCACATCATGAAGTATTCGGCTGAGACGTACGACTACGGAAACGGGCCGGCGATAAAGCTCCCGTCGAGCGGTCAAGTAATCGATGCGAACAAGGTGATACCGAACCCGTCGGTTTAGCCGATCGATTAAGAAAAAGGGCCGGTCCGAAGGACCGGCCCTTTTGATTTGCTTGAGCGCTATTCGCCGTGGCCCGCGTGGCCGATGCCTTCGTCCGCACCCGTCACTGAGTCTGTGTCTTCACCGTGCGCGCCCCAGCCGTGCGGCGCTTCCCCCGCAGCTCCGCCACCGCGCGGGCGCAGTATGACGGTGTCGTACAGCGATGCGGCGATTATCCCTCCGGCGATCGGTCCGACGAGCCACACCCACCAGTTCTTGAATGCGCCGGCGACGACGGCAGGGCCCAACCACCGCGCGGGGTTCATCGCCCCGCCGGTGAACGCGGCGCCCATGAAGATGTCGGCAGTGATCGTCAACCCGATCGCGAGCCCCGCGATCTTGCCGAACGCACCCTCCGGATCGATCGCGGTCGCAAAGATGACCCACACGAGGAAGAACGTCAAGATCGCTTCGATCAGAACGGCTTGCCCGGTCGAGATCTGCGACGCAACAGCGGGTGTGCCGAGCGCGATCAGATTGTTCTGTCCTTTCCAGATAAGCGTGGGAATGGCCGCTCGAAGAAGGCCCGCTGCTGCGAGCGCCCCGGCGAGCTGAGCCACTATGTATGCCGACGCGTTCTTCGAGTCGATCTTCTGCGTCACCCAAGCGCCGATGGTTACGGCCGGGTTGAAGTGGCCACCCGATAGGTGGCCGACGGAGGAGACCATCACCGCGATCGCAAGTCCTGATGCAAACGCGATCGCCACGAGGTTGCTGTTTTGCGTGTGGATGACGGCCCCGGCACCCAAGAAGATCAAGGTGAAGGTGCCGACGAATTCCGCAAGTAGCTTCTGGTTCAACGGCCGTTCCATCGAGCCCCCGTTCGCCGGTTTCGCAGGGATACTGGGTTCTCGATAATCGGGCCCGGTCGGGCTGTCAAGGATGCTCGGACGCGGGGAGTAGCGGACTGATCGCGCGCGCGCTGTGTTCCGTTGTCGGTCGCGAGACCTCGATTTCGTCCGACGGCTAGAATTCGCGAGCAGCGAGACATCGAAGGAAATGCCTGAACGGAGGGTGCGACATGTCTGAGAGAGGCAGCGAAAGCGAGAACCCAGTAATCGAATCCCCGACTCCTGCACCGCATCGGCCAAGGACGAACCGAGACTGGTGGCCGAATCAGCTGGACTTGCAGGTTCTCCACCAGCACTCACCCAGGGCCAATCCGATGGGTGAGGACTTCAACTACGCGGCGGAGCTGAAGACCCTCGACCTCGACGCGCTGAAGAAGGACATCATCGACATGATGACAACCTCGCAGGACTGGTGGCCTGCCGACTACGGGCACTACGGGCCGCTCTTCATCCGGATGACGTGGCATGCCGCCGGCACGTATCGCATCGCCGACGGCCGAGGCGGTGGCGGTACCGGTGCTCAGCGATTTGCCCCACTCAATAGCTGGCCCGACAACGCGAACCTTGACAAGGCACGCCGGCTGCTTTGGCCGATCAAGCAGAAGTACGGTCGAAAGATCTCTTGGGCCGACTTGTTGATCTTCACCGGCAACATTGCCATGGAGTCGATGGGCTTTACGACATTCGGCTTCGGCTTTGGTCGAGAGGACATCTGGGAGCCCGACCAGATCTTCTGGGGCTCCGAAGATACGTGGCTTGGAGACGAGCGCCACAGCGGCGAAGGTGAGATCGAGGGCCCATTCGGCGCAGACCACATGGGCCTGATCTACGTGAATCCGGAGGGACCCAACGGCAATCCGGATCCGCTCGCCGCTGCGAAGTTCATCCGGCAGACGTTCGGCCGGATGGCGATGAACGACAAGGAGACCGTTGCGCTCATCGTCGGCGGTCACACGTTCGGCAAGACCCATGGCGCGGGCTCGGCGGATCTCGTCGGTCCAGAACCCGAGGGTGCCTCCCTCGAGGAGCAAGGTCTCGGCTGGAGGAACACATTCGGCAGCGGTAAGGGTGACGACTCGATCACCAGCGGCCTGGAAGGGGCGTGGACAACCAACCCGGTCAGGTGGGACAACGGGTTCTTGGAGAACCTGTTCAAGTACGAATGGGAGCTGACGACGAGCCCCGCCGGCGCGAAGCAGTGGACCACGAAGGATCCGGCGGCACAGGGCACGGTGCCGGATCCTCACGATCCTTCGAAGCGGCACGCACCGATGATGCTGACGACCGACCTCGCGCTGAAGCTCGATCCGATCTACGGGCCCATCTCGAAGCGCTTCTACGAGAACCCGGACCAGCTCGCGGATGCGTTCGCCAAGGCCTGGTACAAGCTGATCCACCGGGACATGGGACCCGTCTCTCGTCTCCTCGGTCCTTGGGTTCCGGAGGCGCAACAATGGCAGGACCCCGTTCCTCCTGTCGAACAAGCGTTGATCGGCGAGCAGGACATCGCTTCTCTCAAGGAAAAGATCCTCGCGTCCGGACTGTCAATCTCTCGGCTTCTCTCCACGGCGTGGGCGGCCGCCGCCAGCTTCCGTGGCACCGACAAGCGGGGCGGTGCGAACGGCGCGCGCATCCGGCTTGCTCCGCAGAAGGACTGGGAAGTCAATGATCCCGCCGAGCTCGCCAAGGCGCTGCAGAAGCTCGAGCAGATCCAGCAGGACTTCAACAGCTCACAGTCGGGCAAGAAAGTCTCGCTCGCGGATCTGATCGTCCTTGGTGGCTGCGCGGCCGTCGAGCAAGCCGCGAAGAGCGCCGGACATAACGTCATGGTTCCGTTCAAGCCTGGGCGCACTGATGCCTCACAGGAGCAGACCGACGTTGAGTCGTTCGCTGTGCTCGAACCGACCTACGACGGGTTCCGCAATTACGTCCGACCGGGAGAGAAGTTGCCTCCGGAGGAACTGCTCGTCGAGCGCGCATATATGTTGGATCTGACCGCTCCAGAGATGACCGTTCTGATCGGCGGCATGCGTGCTCTGAACGCGAACGTCGGGCAATCCCAGCACGGCATCTTCACCGACCGGCCCGAGACGCTGACCAACGACTTCTTCGTGAATCTGCTCGACATGAGCACGGAGTGGAAGGCGTCCACAGAGACCGAAAACGTGTACGAGGGTCGCGATCGCGCCACGGGCAAGGCCAAGTACACCGCGACCGGCGTCGACCTCGTCTTCGGTTCGAACTCCCAACTTCGGGCCATCTCGGAGGTCTACGCACAGGACGACTCCAAGGAGAAGTTCGTGCGTGACTTCGTGGCTGCATGGGACAAGGTCATGAACCTCGATCGGTTCGACCTCGCCTGATCGACATCCCGGGTCTGGTGGCCGGTCGCCGAACCGGCCATCAGACCATCGAGGGCAGAGCCGCGCCGCGCTCACCCGGTAGGTAGGATTGGCGCGCATGAACGTTCTGATCGTTTCGCGGAGCGAGCGCGCGCGCGCGTGGATGCGGCGCGCACTCGACCCGGCGTGGGAGATTGATGAGTCCACCAACGGCCTCGAGGCGCTGAAGCGCGCGCGCGACGAGGGGGACTACGACCTCGTCATCGCCGACGAGACGACGGAGCCGTTCGGGGCGTTCGGGCTCGCGCGCGAGCTGAAGATCCTGCCCCACCCTCCCGCGGCGATCGTTCTGCTCGAGCGGACGCAAGACATGTGGCTCGCGAAGTGGTCGGGCACCGACCGCTGGCTCACGCAACCGATCGACCCGTTCGAGCTGGCCCGCACCGCGCGCGAGCTGCTGGCCGAGCGAGAGGCGCGCGGACCGACGGACGCCGGTCTAGGGCGCGACGACGTGGCGATCGTCGAGACGGCCGAAGCCCAGACCGCCGGGGTAGAGCGCTACCCGCGTTAGCGCCGACGCGGGATGAGCACGCCCGAGGAAAACGCACTCACGATCCGCGCGGCCGCGGAGGTCTTCGTTCCCGGATCACCGCACGACCCGACGCCCGGCGCCGCCGACGTTCACGCCGAGCTCTTCATCTCTCACTACCTCGACTTCCTCATCCCCGGCCTCGCAACCGGACTGCCCGACCTGCTCAACGAGCTTTCCGCGGCGACGTTCGACGGGCGCACGTTCGTCGATCTTTCGCCGGACGAGCGCCTCACCATCCTCGATCAGCTGTCGACCCACGACGTCGAGCAGCTTCGCGAGCTGCCGTTGGTTCTCGGCTTGTTGTCGATCGCGTCCGTGTACGGCGAGTGGACCGGCCAAGACGCGGAGGGCGCGCTGACGCGACGGCCGCTCGGATGGCAGCTCACCGGCTTCGACGGGCCATCGCGTGGGCGGCGCAAGCTGTTGCGGCGGCCGGAGCACTGATGGCCACCAAGACGAACATGCCCGACGTGCTGATCGTCGGCGCCGGCGGCACCGGCGCGGTGATGGCGAAAGAGCTCGCCGAAGCCGGCCTCGGCGTCGTCGTGCTCGAAGCCGGTCCGTGGCACGATCCCCAGCGCGAGTTCAACGGGCTGGAGTGGGACATGTTCAACCCGTTCGACTCGCTGTTCCGTTGGGGGCCGCTCGACCGCACGAAAACGCCGTGGCCGCGCGTGCGAGACGGGATCGGGCTGCTCTTCCAGACGCCCGGCGTCGGCGGCAACACGTTGCACTACGGCGCGAACCATCCGCGCGCGTACATGGATTCGATCGAAACCGACTGGCCGTTCCGATACCGCGACCTCGTGCCCTACTACTACAAGGTCGAAGAGACGCTGCCGGTCCAGGTGCCCGAGATCGCGGCCACCAAGGACGAGCTGTTCATCAAAGGATGCGAGGCGATCGGCATCGGCCACGTCGCGGGCCCGGACATCAGGACGAGCGGCTGGCGGATGCAGCCGAACGCCATCTTGCCGATCGCGGAGGACGCCAACCCGCTTGTGTATCCGAACACGGATGGATGCGTGCAATGCGGCGAGTGCATCGTCGGCTGCCGCAACGCCGAAGGCGCGCCTCTCGAACGGACGGCGAAGCGGAGCACCAACGTCAGCTACGCGCCGCTCGCCCTGAAGACGAAGCGCTGTGAGTTCCGCACCGGCGTGTTCGTTACGCAGATCGTGACGGAGGAGAACGAAGGCACCCTGCGCGCGCGCGCGGTGCAGTACCGGGAAGCCGATGGCTCGCTCAAGGAGCAAGAGGCCCGCGTGATCGTCATGGCGTGTGGCCCGGTCGAAACACCGCGGCTGTGGCTGTCGAGCGGCCTTCCCGACAACGGCCACGTCGGCAAGTACTTCACGACGCACTGGTTCGACTACATCACCGGCGTCTTCCCGCACGAGGTCAACATGTTCGAGGGGCAGACCTCGATGGTGCGCGCGGAGTTCCCCGGGTACGGCTTCTTCGAGTCGCAGGGCGCCGGCCCGTTGACGTTCGCGCTGGCCACGTCGATGGGCCCGAAAGCCGTGACCGGCGAAGGCCCGTGGGCGCTGTCGGGCCGCACCTGGGGGAGCGCGCTCAAGCGGCGGATGGAGGCGTACAGGCGGACGCTGATGCTCGTCGTGTGCGTCGACGACGACGGGCTCGCGGAGAGCAGCGTGTCGCTGGCGCCCGGTGTCGCCGACGAGAACAATCCCGCGCCGCTGGTCCGGTACCGCGCGAGCGACCAGACGATCCGGCGGCGGGACTGGCTCTCGCGGCGCGCGGCCGAGGTGTTGATCGGCGCCGGCGCCGACCCCGACTCGATCCACCGCGCGGACGCTCCGGCCTCGACGGTGCATCAGCACGGCACGATGCGGATGGGCTTCGATCCATCCCGGTCGATCGTGGACCCGAACGGAGAAGCGCACGGGGTCGCGCACCTCTTCATCTGCGACACGAGCATCTTCCCGAACGGCATCGGCGGTCCCAACCCAACCCTGACCGCGCAGGCGGTCGCAACGATGATCTCCGAGCGCATCGTCGCGCGCTACTTCGCGGAGTGATGGCGAAGAAGAAGCGAGAGATCCTCGTCGGCACCTCGTCCTGGACCGACAAGACGTTGCTTGCGTCGGGCTGGTACCCGAAGGACGCGAAGACCGCGGAGGCGCGCCTCGGGTACTACGCATCACAGTTCCCGCTGGTCGAAGTCGACTCCTCCTACTATGCGCTGCCGTCGGAGAAGAACGCCGCCCTCTGGGTCGAGCGAACACCTGCGCACTTCACGTTCAACGTGAAGGCGTTCTCGCTCATGACGCAGCATCCGGCGCAGGTGCGCGCGCTGCCGAAGGACTTGCGCGACGCGGCGGGGGAGAAGCGAACCGTGTACCCGCGCGACCTCGACCCGGCCGTCATCGACCAGATCTTCGAGATGTTCCGCGGCGCGTTGATGCCGCTCCACTCGGCGGGCAAGCTCGGCACCATCCTGTTCCAGTTCCCCGAGTGGTTCACGCCGGCGCCGCAGAACAAGGACTACATCTTGGAGGCGGCAGCGAAGCTGCCCGACTACCACATCGCCGTCGAGTTCCGCCAGCGGACATGGATGGAAACCGAGGAGCATCAGCGATGGACGCTCGACTGGCTGTCGGAGCACGATCTCACCTACGTCGGCGTCGACATGCCGCAGGGATTCCCGTCGAGCATCCCTCCGGTCGTCGCCGCGACGAGCAAAGAGCTCGCGCTCGTCCGCTTCCACGGCCACAACGACGAGAACTGGAAGAAGAAAGGGATCAGCGTCGCCGAGCGGTTCGACTACCTCTACTCGAAGAAGGAGCTGAAGGAGTGGGCGCCGCGATTGTTCGAGCTTGCCGGTGAGGCCAAGCGCACCCACGTGCTGTTCAACAACTGCTACCAAGACAAAGGCGTGCGCAACGCTGCGGACATGGCGAGCCTGCTCGACGACCTGATCTAGCGGTCGGCTTGTTTGACCTTCTCGATGTTCGGCACTTCCGTCGGATCCAGCTCCGTTTGATCGAACCAGGCGTCCAGGATCTCTTTCGCGAGCGGCTCGCTGGTGAGACGCAGGCTCAGCGCCAAGATGTTCGCGTCGTTGTACTTGCGCGCGCCGCGCGCTTGCTCGGCATCGGTGCAGAGCGCCGCGCGCGCGCCGTGCACCTTGTTCGCAGCGAGCGAAACGCCGGTTCCGGTCCAGCAGAAGACGACGCCCTGATCGGCCTCACCGCGCGCAACCGCCTCGGCGATGCCGCGCCCGACGTCCGCCCACTGCTCATCACGGCCGCCGGCAGGCCCAAGCACGGTGACCAGCTCGTGGCCGCGCGCGCGCAAGTCTTCGAGCACGAAGTCCGTCAGATCGGTTCGGTCGTCGGCCCCTGCTGCGATACGCATCGCCCACTAGGGTAGCGACATGACCACGCCATCGTTCACCGACCTCGTCGGCTGCGCGCTGCCGTTGCAGCTCGCCGGCATGGGCGGGGTCTCCACTGCCGAGCTCGCGGCCGCGGTGAGCGCAGCCGGCGGCCTCGGCATGACAGAGAAAGCCAGAGTGGTCGAGCTCTTCTTCGGAGATCCGGATCGTTCTCTCGTCGAGATCGCACACGCGCAGGGTGCGCTGGTCTCGTGGCAGGTGGGATCAACGGAGGAGGCGAACGCCGCGCACCAGGCAGGTTGCGACATCATCGTCGCCCAAGGCATCGAGGCGGGCGGACACGTGCGCGGACGAGATGATCTCGAGAGTCTTCTGAACGCTTGTACCGATCTGGCAACACCTATCGTTGCGGCCGGAGGAATCGCCAATCCCGAAGATGTAGAAGACGCGTTCGATTCGCCGGCATCAGCCGTGCGCATAGGCACCCGATTCCTCGCGGCCACCGAAGCGAACGTTCACCCCACCTACGTTGACGCCCTCATCACCGCGAAGAGAAGCGACACAGTCATCACCACCGAGTTCGATGTCGGCTGGCCGAACGCGCCGGCGCGCGTCCTCCGCTCAAGCCTCGAAGCCGCGAGAAAAAGCGATGACCCCTGCGCCACCGTCGGAGACGAGGCCTGGCCGGTCCCGCGCTTCTCGACGCTCCCGCCCACGAAGGACGCGCGCGGCAACGTGGCGGCGATGCCGCACTACGCCGGCTTTTCGGTCGACGGTGTTATGAAGCGCCAATCGGCGAAAGAGATCGTGGAAGAGCTCTGTCGCGGGGTCTAGCCGGCCAGCCAGTCGACGATCAGCTTCGAGACGTCGTCCGGCTTCTCGCGATGCAGGAAGTGTCCCGTCCCATCGACGTAGGAGACCTCCATCGGACCGGTGAACATCGGCGCCTGCAGCTTCCCAGCGATCTTCCCCGGGTCCTCGTCACCGAGGATCGGCCGGCGCGTTCCCGAAGGCTGCTCGATAGTAGGAAAGGGACGCTTCGAGCGCGCCGGGCTGCGACATCGACTTCTTGACCAGCGCGCGGTGCTCCGGTTCGTCGAGCTTCGGCGACCAGAGCCTGAAGAGGTAGTCGATCATCGCGTAGTTGTTCGCACTCGTGGCCGCTTCCGCGAGACCTTTCATCTGGAAGAACCAGAAGTGGAAACGGCCTCGGATCTGCGCCGGATCCATGAACATCGCCGCGAACGTGATCGGGTGTGGGATCGCGAGCTGCACGCTCCGCTTGAACAGCTCCGGGAAGGCCGCCGTCACCCGATACCCGGTTGCCGCGCCCCAGTCGTGACCGACGTAGTGGACCGGCTCACCGGCAAGCTGCTCGACCAGTTCTTTGATGTCGGTTACGAGCGTGCACGCGTCGTAGAAGCCGTTCGTCGGAACCTCTGTCGGCGGGTATCCGCGCGAGTACGGCGCCACGGCCCGATAGCCCGCGTCGGCGAGCGCGCGCATCTGCGCTGCCCACGTCGGTGCGATGTCTGGGTAGCCGTGCATCAGCAGAACGACGGGGCCGTCGCCTTCCTCGATGTAGGCGAACTCGATGCCGTTCGCCCGGACGGTGCCCTCACGCATGGGCGCGACGATACTCCAAACGAGGCCCCGTTAGCACGCCCTATACTTCGGCGCGATGAGCGACTTCAGCTGGGCCGACACGCTGGCCGCCCTCGACGGTCGAGGAGCTCGAGGGCCTCGCCTCGACAGCGCTCGAGTTTGCCCAGCCCGTGCGGGCGCCATCGGACTCGGTGGACACGTGCGGGACCGGCGGCGACCGGGCCGGCACCTTCAACATCTCAACCCTCGGCGCGATCGTCTGCGCGGGCGCCGGCGTCCCGGTGGCGAAGCACGGCAACCGTGCGGCGTCGTCGAAGTGCGGCTCGGCCGACCTGCTCGAAGCGCTGGGCGTCGCGATCGACCTCGCGCCCGAAGGGGTCGCCGCCTGCATCGAGGAAGCCGGCATCGGCTTCTGCTTCGCACCCGCGTTCCACCCGTCGATGCGTCACGCCGGGCCCGTCCGAAAGGAGCTCGGCGTTCCGACCGTCTTCAACGTGCTCGGCCCGCTGACGAACCCGGCCGGAGCGAAACGACAGACGATCGGCGTCGCCGACGCGCGCATCGCGCCGATGATGGCCGAGGCCGTCCACCGGCTTGGCTCGGAGCGCGCGATGGTGTTCCGAGGTGACGACGGTCTCGACGAGCTCAGCACGACGACCACGTCTGCGGTGTGGGATGTAGATGGGGGAGTGACGAAGTCGTCGTTCGACCCGGCCTCGCTCGGGCTGAAGCCGGCGAAGGCGTCGGACCTGTCGGGCGGCTCGGCGGAAGAGAATGCGCGCCTCTGCCTGGAGGTGCTGGCCGGCGGGGACGGACCCTTGCACGATGCGGTCGCGTTGAACGCCGGCGCCGCGCTGCTGGTCGCCGGCGTCGCACCCGATCTCAAAGACGGCTTGGCGCGCGCGCGCGAATCGCTCGACTCCGGTGCCGCCGCGAAAGCGTTGGACGCGATGCGGGAGACGTCGCAGCGTCACCGCCCCGCTTAGCGCGTCGAGACCCCTCCGTCGACAGGGATCACGGCACCGGTGAGATACGCGCCCGCGCGCGACGCGAGGAAGATCGTCGCCCCCGCCACGTCGTCCGGCTGCCCGACGCGGCCGAGAGGGATGCCGCCGCCGAGCTGATCGACGCCCATCTGCTCGAAGATGAAGTTCGTCATCTTGCTGGGGAACAAGCCGGGTGCGATCGCATTCACCGTGATGTTCTCCTTGTGCAGCGTGTGCGCCATGTGTCGCGTCAGCATATGCACGGCCGCCTTGCTCGCGGAGTATGCGTAGTTCTCGAAGTACGGCACGCGGATCCCATCGATCGAACCGACGTTGATGACGCGCGCGGGATCGCCGTCCGCTGCGGCCTTGCGGAGCAGCGGCAGGCACTTCACCGTGAGGTGGAACATCGCTTTCACGTTCACCGCCCAGATCTTGTCGAACGCTTCGTCTGGATATGTCTCCAGGGAGGCGCCCCACGTCGCGCCTGCGTTGTTCACGAGGATGTGCAGCGCTTGCTCGCGTTCGGAAAGCCTGCCGGCCAGATGATCCAAGCCTTCGAGCGTCCCTAGGTCGGCGGGGATCGAGTAGCACTCGCCGTTCTTGCTGAGCTCGGCGGCGACCTCGTCGCACACACCCGCCTTGCGAGA
>VAYV01000293.1 GCA_005883175.1 Actinomycetota bacterium | reverse complement strand
TTCATCGAGACTCCGTACCGCAAGGTGGTCAAGGGTCAGGTCACCGACCAGATCGACTACCTGACCGCGGACGAAGAGGACAAGCACGTGATCGCCCAGGCGAACACGCCGCTCGATCCGAAGGGCCGCATGGTTGAGGAGAAGGTCCTCTGCCGGAAGTCCGGCGGGGAGCTCATCACCGTGCCGGCGACGGAAGTCGACTACATGGACGTCGCGCCGCACCAGATCGTGTCGGTCGCGACGGCGCTGATCCCGTTCCTCGAGCACGACGACGCGAACCGCGCGCTCATGGGCGCGAACATGCAGCGCCAGGCGGTGCCGCTTATCAAGACCGATGCCCCGTTGATCGGAACGGGGGTCGAGTTCCGCGCTGCCGTCGACGCCGGCGACGTCGTCGTCGCGGACAAGGCCGGAACGGTGGAAGAGGTCGACGCGAACCAGATCGTGGTCGCCGGTTCGGACGGAACGAAGCAGACGTACAAGCTGCAGAAGTTCCGCCGCTCGAACCAGGACACGTGCCTGAACCAGACGCCGGTCGTCTCGGAAGGTCAGAAGGTCGGCGCCGGGCAGGTGCTGGCCGACGGCCCGTCGACTGGTCAAGGAAGACATGCTGACCTCGATCCACATCGAGGAGTACGAGGTCGACGCGCGCGACACGAAGCTCGGTGCGGAGGAGATCACGCGCGACATCCCCAACGTCGCCGACGAGGTGCTGAAGGACCTGGACGACGAGGGGATCATCCGGATCGGCGCCGAGGTCAACCCCGGTGACGTTCTTGTCGGCAAGGTCACGCCGAAGGGCGAGACGGAGCTGACGCCGGAAGAGCGCTTGCTGCGCGCGATCTTTGGCGAGAAGGCGCGCGAGGTCCGCGACACGTCGCTCAAGGTCCCGCACGGCGAGACCGGCACGGTTATCGGCGTTCGCAAGTTCGCGCGCGAGATGGGCGACGAGCTTTCGCCGGGCGTGAACGAGCTCGTCCGCGTGTACGTCGCGCAGAAGCGCAAGATCTCGGAAGGCGACAAGCTCGCCGGCCGTCACGGGAACAAGGGCGTTATCTCCAAGATCCTGCCCGAGGAGGACATGCCGTTCCTCGAGGACGGGTCGCCGGTCGACATCATCCTGAACCCGCTCGGCGTGCCGAGCCGTATGAACCTCGGCCAGGTGCTCGAGGCGCACCTCGGCTGGTGTGCGGCCCAGGGTTGGAACTTCCCCGACGAGCCCGACTGGATGAAGAACGCGGGCTGGACCGAGAACGAAGCGCACCGCCAAGGTCCGGTCAACTTCGCGAGCCCCGTGTTCGACGGCGCGCGCGACTATGAGATCGCGGACCTGCTGAAGCACGCGAACCCGAACCGCGACGGCGTTCAGCTGGTCGGCGGCGACGGCAAGGCGCGCCTGTTCGACGGCCGCTCGGGTGAGCCGTACGAAGTCCCCGTCACAGTAGGTTACGTGTACATCTTGAAGCTGGCCCACTTGGTCGACGACAAGATCCACGCTCGTTCGACGGGCCCGTACTCGATGATCACGCAGCAGCCGCTCGGCGGAAAGGCGCAGTTCGGCGGCCAGCGGTTCGGTGAGATGGAGGTCTGGGCGCTCGAAGCCTACGGCGCGGCATTCGCGCTGCAGGAGCTGCTCACGATCAAGTCCGACGACGTCATGGGCCGCGTGAAGGTCTACGAGGCCATCGTCAAGGGCGAGAACATCCCCGAGCCGGGAATACCGGAGTCGTTCAAGGTTCTGATCAAAGAGATGCAGTCTCTTTGCCTGAACGTCGACGTCCTGTCGGCGGAGGGCAAGGAGATCGAGATGCGCGACTCCGACGAGGACATCTTCCGCGCGGCAGAAGAGCTGGGTATCGACCTCTCCCGCCGCGAACCGTCGAGTGTGGATGTGGAGGGATAAGAGTTGCTCGACGTTACGTACTTCGATGAGCTCCGGATCGGCCTTGCCACGGCGGACCAGATCCGCATGTGGTCCAACGGTGAGGTCAAGAAGCCGGAGACGATCAACTACCGCACCCTGAAGCCGGAGAAGGACGGGCTCTT
Source organism: Actinomycetota bacterium (assembly GCA_005883175.1). Classification (GTDB taxonomy): domain Bacteria; phylum Actinomycetota; class AC-67; order AC-67; family AC-67; genus AC-67. Next base: position 1,575 of record VAYV01000293.1, on the reverse strand, counting down.
CTGCGAGAAGATCTTCGGCCCGACCCGGGACTGGGAGTGCTACTGCGGGAAGTACAAGCGCGTCCGTTTCAAGGGCATCATCTGCGAGCGGTGCGGCGTCGAAGTCACGCGCTCGAAGGTTCGCCGCGAGCGGATGGGCCACATCGAGCTTGCCGCTCCCGTCACGCACATCTGGTACTTCAAGGGCGTCCCTTCGCGCCTCGGGTACCTGCTCGACATCGCGCCGAAGGACCTCGAGAAGGTCATCTACTTCGCGTCCTACATGATCACGCGCGTCGACGACGAGACGCGGCACAAGGACATGCCGCGTATGGAGAAGGACGTCGCCGAAGAGAAGAACGAGATCATGGTCGCGCGCGACAAGCGCATCGACGCCAAGCACAAGGAGCTCGAGAAGCGCCTGAAGGAGATGGAGAAGGAAGGCGCCAAGACCTCGCAGCTCAACTCCGAGCGCACGAAGTCTGACAAGGAGATCAAGCAGCTCTCCGAGCAGACCGATCGGCGCATCCGGCAGCTCGACGAAGTCTTCGATCTGTTCAAGGGTCTCGCGCCGAAGCAGCTCGTCCACGACGAGATGCTGTACCGGGACCTCAAGGACCGGTTCGGCGAGTACTTCCAAGGATCCATGGGCGCGGAGGCGATCAAGGATCTTCTCGCGCAGACGGACGTGAAGGCAGAGGCCGAGATCCTGCGCACGGTGTTCAAGGAAGGCAAAGGACAGAAGAAGGCGCGCGCGATCAAGCGGCTCAAGGTCGTCACCGCGTTCGTGAACTCGAAGAACTCACCGTCGGGGATGGTGCTCGACAGCGTGCCCGTGATCCCGCCGGACCTGCGCCCGATGGTGCAGCTCGACGGCGGCCGGTTCGCGACGAGCGACCTCAACGACCTCTACCGGCGCGTGATCAACCGCAACAACCGGTTGAAGAGGCTGCTCGACCTGGGCGCGCCCGAGATCATCGTCAACAACGAGAAGCGCATGCTGCAGGAGGCCGTCGACGCGCTGTTCGACAACGGTCGCCGCGGCCGGCCGGTCACCGGTCCCGGCAACCGCGCGCTGAAGTCGCTGTCGGACATGCTCAAGGGGAAGCAGGGACGGTTCCGTCAGAACCTGCTCGGTAAGCGCGTCGACTATTCCGGCCGTTCGGTCATCGTCGTCGGTCCGGAGCTGAAGCTGCACCAGTGCGGCCTGCCGAAGCAGATGGCGCTCGAGCTGTTCAAGCCGTTCGTCATGAAGCGGCTCGTCGACCTCGGCCACGCGCAGAACATCAAGAGCGCGAAGCGCATGGTCGAGCGCGCGCGCCCGGTGGTGTGGGACGTTCTCGAGGAAGCGATCCGCGAGCATCCCGTGCTGCTGAACCGCGCGCCGACGCTGCACCGGCTGGGCATCCAGGCGTTCGAGCCGATCTTGGTTGAGGGCAAGGCGATCCAGATCCATCCGCTCGTGTGCACGGCGTTCAACGCCGACTTCGACGGCGACCAGATGGCGGTCCACCTTCCGCTGTCGGCCGAGGCGCAGGCCGAGGCGCGCGTGCTGATGCTGTCGTCCAACAACATCCTGTCGCCGGCGCACGGTCG
>VAYV01000292.1 GCA_005883175.1 Actinomycetota bacterium | reverse complement strand
CGCGTCGTCAGCGATCCGAACACCTCGAGCCGCTGGAACGTGCGCGCGATGCCGCGGCGCGCGCGCTCGTGCGGCTTCTCCTTCTGAAGCTCTGCGGCGTCGAACGCGACGCGCCCGCCGGTCGGCTCTTGCAGACCGGTGACCACGTTGAACAGCGTCGTCTTGCCGGCGCCGTTCGGACCGATCAGCCCGGTGATCTCTCCTTCGTCCGCGCTGAGGTCGACGTCTTGCAGGGCGAGCAGCCCTCCGAAACGCACGCCGACTTGGTCAACCTGCAGAAGCGGCAACGCGCTCGACCTCCTCGTCGAACACTGGCTCGGGGAGTGCGGCGGTCTCAGAAGAGAAGCGTGGGAAGAGCCGGCGGAGCCGCTGGCTGATCATGAACGAGATTCCGTTGGGGTTGCGGCCGATGCTGACTGCCCCGAGCCCGGTCAATAGGAACGTCAATCCCCCGATGGACGGAACGTGCGCTTGAAGGACTCCGAGGAACGCGAACGCAAGGCCGCCGATGAGCGCGCCACTCGCCGTCGTGATTCCCCCCAAGACGGCAAGGAGCAAGATCGGCAAGCTCTGGAACATCTGGAAGTCGATGGGACCGGCAGACCCCTTCAGGCCGCCGTACAACGCGCCCGCGAGACCGGCCATTGCTGCGGACAACATAAACACGAGGAGCTTCGTACGGGCCAAGCTCATCCCGAGCGTCGCGCACGCAACTTGACTGTCGCGCATCGCAGCCAGGCGACGGCCGAACGGTCCACGTCGGACCCACATCACAAGCATCGATAACCCTGCGAACGCGATGGCGAGTAAGACGAATGGTTCGTGAAGAACATATAGTCCATCAAAGCGGCGAAGGCCATCGTGCTCAGAGCGAGGTACAGGCCCTGAAGTCGAAGGGCGGGCAAGGCGATGACGGCGCCCACCGCTGCCGCCAACCCGGCCGCGACGACCAAGCCAACGATGGAGCCGTTCACGCCGAGCTTGGCCATCGCGAACGCGCCCAAGCCGGCGAACGTCATCTGGCACAGCGAAACCTGGCCCCCGTAACCGGTGAGCGGCACAAGGGAGAGCATGATGAGCGCGAACGCGAGGCCTTGACCGACGCGGATGAGATCGCCCGAGCCGAGTATCTGCGACACGATCGCCGCAACCGCGACGAGGACCACCGCACCGGTCAGCGACATCCGCCGGCTCGGAACTCTCGGTGACACCGCGCCCGCAAGACGCGCGGCTCTCAACCGGGACTCCGGCAGCAGCAGGAGCACGACGAACAGCATGATCGTTGGGAGCGACGGCCGAAGCCCAATCCACCACGACCCGGTCAAGTGGATGTATCCGATGTAGTAACTCTCCGCGAGCCCGAGGATCAGCCCGCCGACGTAGGTCATCGGGAGACTTCGTAATCGCCCGACCATCGCAGCCGCGTACGCATTCACGACGAGCAGCGTCAGAACGATGTGGTTGAGCTGTAACTTCGGCGCGAGCAAGATGCCCGCGATCGCCGCGAGCGAGGATCCGATCGCCCACGACAGCATGCTCACGCGGTCGGGTTGCGCACCGTTCAGCGACAGCAAGTTGCGATCGTCCACGACGGCACGCATGGCGATCCCGATTCGGGTGCGGGCGAGGAATAGGTAAAGGAAGATGGCGACCGCGATCCCGACGAGGATCGTGATCGCGTCGTGCCAGCTCACGAACACGCCGAGCAGCTTGAACTTCTTGGGATCGAAGAAGGGAGACAGCTCGCGCGCAACCGTCGGCTTCCAGATCGCCTCGCCCACACCGAGGAGCAGGACGAGCAAGCCGACGGTGACGACGAGGGACTGAGCGACCGACGCCCCACGTAGTCGTCGCATCAACGTTCGTTCGATCACCGCCCCGAGCAGCGGAGCCGCGACGAAAACGACGATGAACAGGGCGATCGGCGCCGGCCAGTGGTGGTTGATCCGAAGCTCCCAATAGAGGAACGCCATCACCATCCCGATGGCGCCGTGAGCGATGTTGAAGATCCCTGACGTGGAGTAGGTGACGACGAGGCCGGTCGCCGCGATCGCGTAGACGGCACCGGTGACGATGCCCAAGACCGTGTACTGCAGGAATTGGGTCACGACGTCTTCATCAGGTTCCCCGTGCACGTCCAACCCGACGCGGGGAAGGCGCGCACGAATCCGCTGCTCTTGATCTCGACGTAGAGCGTGCAGTTCCCTTCGCGCTTCGCGCCGATGTCGTGCGCGATATGCAGGCCGAAGTCGTTCCAGGAGTGGATGCTTTGCAGTGCGCTGAAGAGTGCCTTACGGGTGAGCTTCGCGCCGACCATCGTTGCCGCCTTCTGGAACAAACGTCCGGCAGACCATGCGTACATGCCGAAGTAGTCGGGTTGTGCGCCGGGCGCGACACGTTGCAGCCACGAAAGGTAGAGCTGCAACTCGGGGTTGGACGACGCCTCCTTGAAGAGCGCCGTGTTCAGGAAGACGTACGCCGGGCAAGGAACGTTCTTCAGAACGTCGTTGCACCCCGGCGGCTGCGACTGGACCGCCGTTTCCCCCTGTGAGAGATAGGCCGGCGAATACGCAACCGAGTCCCAAACACGAACCTGCGGGAACCAGCTGGCCTGCTGCATCGCCTTCTGCAAACGGACGATGCTCTGGTAGTCGGCGAGCATGTCGATGAACTCGACGCCCTTCGATTGCATCGCTTGGACGTACGGGCTGTAGTTCGACTCCACAACCTGCACCTGCGTCGTGTAGACGAATGTGTAGCCCAGCTTCGTGAGCGCCTTGATCCGCTGATTGCCGTTCTGCACGGAGGCGCCGGCGTTCAGCGTGATGAACGCGGACTTCTTGATCGCGTCGGGATAGCGTTGCTTGATCTGCAGGCCCCACGACGTGTTGATGTAATTGGGTCCCACCGGGTACGCGGGGTAGACGTTTGAAGCAGTCGAGCGCGCGGCGTTCACGGTGATCGCCGAGATGTCGGGGATCCCGCACTGCTGACCGACCGACGCGCCGCCGTCGTCGAACGCCGACATCGAACCGACCAACGCGAACGCTTGAGTGCACCCTTGCTGGACCGCCGCACGGTTCTGCGTCGAGTCGGCTTGGGAGTCGAGCTGCAAGTCCTTGAGCTGGCGTCCGCAGATGCCGCCCTGGCTGTTGATGTAGGCGGTAACCGCCGACATCGCTTGCCACGCAGACTTGAAGAGACCCGGCTGCACGCCACTGACGTCTGCGATCGTCGCCAACGTGATCTGGTTGGCGGTGACGCCTGTGTCCGTTGCTCCGCCGCTCGAACACGAGCCGCTGCCGAGATTGTTAGCACCACCGGTCGTTCCGCCCGCCGCTCCCCCGGTCGTGGTTCCGGTGGCTCCGGTCGTGCCGCCCGTCGAGCTGCCTGTGGTGGCGCCGGTCGTGCCACCGGTCGCGCTACCGGTCGTCGAGCCGCCGTTCTTCGTCAGCGCGCCGATCCCGGCTGCTCGCTGTGCTGCCGTCAGGCGCGCGCCGCACGCCGTCGCGAGCAA
>VAYV01000291.1 GCA_005883175.1 Actinomycetota bacterium | reverse complement strand
CCATGTGCATCAGGTTGAACAGCAGTGACTCCCCGCATGAGTGCGCCCCGTCTTCGTTGCCGGTGATCACGACGCCGGCGACCTTCCCGTACAACGGGTACTGACCGAGCTCGTTGCGCTCGTTGTACGTCCCGTCGAGCCGCTCGATCACGCGCGATGCGACGCTGGAGCGGTGACCGAACCAGATCGGCGTGCCGATCATGATGATGTCTGCCGCCTCGATCTTCGCGAGGATCTGCGGCCACTCGTCGCCCTCACCCTCGTCCGACGTCACGCCTTCCGGAACGTTGAAATCGACGACACGGATGACCTCGCTATCGACGTCGAGTGCATCGAACCATTCGATCACCTTGTCGATGAGCGCCTGCGTGTTGGAGATCTCGGGCGACTTCTTGAGCGTGCAGTTCAGGACGATGGCTTTGAGCTCCATGTCGACCTCCCGTGGTCGCCGAACGATATCGCGTCACACTCGTGCGGCGAGAACTCGACGCCCGAGGCTGCTTCGATGTGGAATGCAGCCGTGGACGAGAAGACGGTTCGACGCGTGCTCAGGATCATCGCCTCGATCCCGCGCGGTACCGTTCTGAGCTACGGCGAGGTCGCCGACCGCGCGGGACTGAGGTCGGCGCGCCTCGTCGGGCGTACCCTTGCCCAGACCGACGACGACATCCCGTGGCATCGCGTGCTGCGCGCGGACGGCTCGCCGACGCCGCATCTCGCTGCGAAGCAGACCGCCCTGTTGCGCGCCGAAGGGATTCTCTTCCGGAACGGCCGCGTCGTCGTCTAGTTGGGCGAGACGGCGTCGGTCGGCCGCCCGACGGATGGCCCGACGGCCTCCAGCAACAAGGCCTCGCGCTTCGCAAGCTCCGCGACCAGCTTCAGGCGGTTCGCGGCGTCGGGCGCTTCGAGCAGCCGCTGCCGCTCGGGCAGGTCGAGCGTCAGCGCGGACGCGAGCGCGAACGATGCACTGACGACGTCGTCGGGCAGGGCCGGCGCGACCACGTCGTCGCCGTGAACGCGTGCGACGACGCTGAGGTACCGGTTCACCGCCGCGCGCGCGCCGGGCAGTTCCTTCGAGGGATGCTCGCCCGGCTGCTCGTCCAAGATCGTGACCTCGCCGACCGGGTAGGGGTCGTCGGGCAGGCGCACGTCCACTGCGAAGCGTTCGTGTCCGGTAACGATGATCGCCATCGAGCCGTCCGGGGCGCGCTGTACCTGCTCGACCACCGCCATCGTCCCGATGCGGAACGTGTCCGCATAGCCGCCCACTTCGCGGCCGCGACGGATGGCGAGCACCCCGAACCGGCGGTCGTCGGATAGGACCCGCTCCATCAGCGCGCGGTAGCGCGTCTCGAAGACGTGCAGCGGCATCGCGGAGCCCGGAAAGAGCACGACGTGCAGCGGAAACAGGGGCGTGTCCATGCGCTGAATCATAGGGAAAACGACCGGGAACCCCTGGGAGGCTCGGCTAGGATACGGCCCGGCTTATGTTGACCGTCGTCGACCTCCGAGGGGACGCGGGGGACCCCCTCGCGCGCTTGCCGCGCGCGGCCGTCGACCGGGACCTGGCGCGCCAAACCGTCCAAGAGATCATCGCGGCGGTTCGGGCCGGCGGGGACGCCGCGGCCTTGGAGCAGCAGGAGCGCTTCGGCGCCCGCCCGCCGTCGTTGCGGGTGGACGCGGGAGCGATCGAAGCGGCGCGCGCAAGCTGCTCGGACAAGCTGTTGGACGCGATCGAGCTGGCCGCGGAACGGATAAAGCAGTACCACGAACGCCAAGCTGCGGAAGAGCGGGCGCCGTTCTGGCGCACCGGCGGGGAGGGCGCGTGGGTCGGCGAAGAAACGCGGGCCGTTGCGCGCGCCGGCTGTTACGTCCCCGGCGGGCGGGCGGCGTACCCATCCACGGTTCTGATGACGGCGCTGCCGGCGAAGATCGCCGGCGTCGGGTCGGTCGCGGTGTGCGTGCCGCCCGCGTCCGACGGAGCGGTCCACCCGGCCACGCTGGCCGCGTGCGCAGCGGCGGGTGTCGACGAGGTGTACGCGATCGGCGGCGCGCAAGCGATCGCGGCCCTCGCGTACGGGACGGAGTCGGTGCCGCCCGTCGACGTCATCGTCGGGCCGGGGAACATCTACGTCACGCTCGCCAAACACGAGGTGTGCATGGACGTCGGCGTGGACGGCTTCGCCGGACCGACGGAGGTCGCGATCATCGCCGACGATTCCGCGCCGCCGGCCTTCATCGCGGCGGATCTGGTCGCGCAGGCCGAGCACGACCCGCTCGCGACTGCGCTCCTGATCACGCCGAGCGAGCCGCTGGTCGCCGCCGTCTCCGAGGCGCTGGAGAAAGAGGTCGCGTCCTGTGCGCGCCGCGAGGACGTGGAGACCGCGCTGCACGGGCAGGGGCGGGCGGTGCTCGTGGAGGATCTCGACCGCGCGATCGAGGTCGCCAACGCGTTCGCGCCCGAGCACCTCGAGCTCGTGACGGCCGACGCGGCCGAGCGTGTCACGCAGGTACGCGACGCCGGCGCGATCTTCGTCGGCGCGTATTCGCCGGTCGCGCTCGGCGACTACGTCGCCGGGACGAACCACGTCCTGCCGACGGCAGGAACCGCGCGCTTCGCGTCGCCGCTCCGCGTCTCCACGTTCGTGAAGTCGACGGCAGTCATCGCGTTCGAGCGAGCCGGCCTCGACATCGTCGCACCGGTCCTGGTTCAGATAGCCGAAGCGGAAGGCCTCGATGCGCACGCGCGCGCGCTGCGCATTCGGTTGGAGCCATGAGCGAGCGTCCGTTCGAGATCCGCGACGACTTGCGCGCGATCCCCGCGTACCGCGCGCCGCAAGCCGACGCGGCCATCCGGCTGAACACGAACGAGTCGCCGTGGCCGCCGCCGAAAGAGTTCGCGGCGGAACTTGCGGCTCGGCTGCGGTCGCTCGACCTGAACCGCTACCCGGACCGCGAGGCGCGCGCGCTCCGCGAAGGCTTGGGCGCGCGCCACG
>VAYV01000290.1 GCA_005883175.1 Actinomycetota bacterium | reverse complement strand
GCGAAGATCAGGCGTCAGCACCGGCTTGCTCGTAAGGAAGCGATCTTGGCGCGGCGCAGCAGGGATGAGGAGGCTTAACCGGGACTGAAGGTCGCGCTTACGGGCGCGCGCGTCGGTCTCAGGTTCACCGGGTACACTTCCCAGCACCTCCCATGTACGACGGTCTCAAGAAGCTAGAAGTCCCGACCAAAAGCCGTCACCCGGGCGCGCGCCGCGGGGTGAAGTACGGCCTGATCGGGCTGCTCGTGCTGGTGGTGTTGGTGGTCAGCACGGGGATCTTCACGTACATCAAGATCCAGTCGAATCTCAGCAAGGGCAGGCACAGCTTCGAAGGGTTGATCGACCCGCCTCCGAAGGGTGCTTTGAACATACTGGTGCTGGGTAGCGACCGTCGCGACGTCATCGAGGGCAGCGCGCGCACCGAGCGGCAATTTAAGGGCGGATCAGGTCAGCGTGCGGACACGATCATCCTCGTTCACCTCTATCCGGGAGCCAAGAAAGCGGTTCTGGTGAGCTTTCCGAGGGACCTGCGGGTGAACATCCCCGGTCACGGCATGAACAAGATCAACGCGGCGTACCCGCTCGGTGGCGCGAATCTCATGATCAAGACCATCACGCAGCTCACCGGTCTCCCGATCCATCACTACGTTGAGGTGAACTTCGCAAGCTTCCAAAACATCGTGGACGCCGTACACGGCGTACCTCTCTATTTCCCGAAACCTGTGAAGGACAGGAAGTCCGGCCTCGACATCCCTAGCGCAGGGTGCATCAACCTGAACGGCAAGCAAGCACTTTCGTTCGTCCGCGCGAGATACATCTACCCGACCGCGGACCTCGGCCGGATCCAGGGGCAGCAGCGCTTCATCCGAGCGCTGCTCAACAAGGTCAAGAGTCTCGGCGTGCTCCTCAATCCGTTCACGCTCATAAAGCTCTCCGAGACCGCGGGCCATGGACTGATCTTCGATCAGGGGATCAACCTCGGGCTCGCTCGGTCGATCGCTAACAGCCTGAAGTTCGATAATAAGAACGTCGACTTCCGCCAATACCCGGGGACTCCGCGGACCATCGGCGGAGTCTCATACGTGGTCCGCGACCCAAGTGCCGCGCGCGCGCTGTTCACCGCGTTGGCAAGCAATGGGCCGCTTCCCGATGTCGGCAAGACGGGCCAGTCGCTGCCCTCACCGAGCGACGTCACGCTCACGCTCATCAATGCGTCGGGCCGTTCGGGTCTCGCCGGTACCGTTCGCACGAAGCTCGTGACGAAAGGATTCCACGTGCCGTCGATCTCGTCATCGACCAAGCACATCACCCCGACCGTGATCACCTACCAAGCGGGTGACGAGCTCAAGGCGGAGCTGGTCGCAAAGGAGTTCCCGGGCGCGACGGTGAAGCTCGGGACGAGCAGCCAGTTCACCGACATCGTCGTCACACTGGGTCGGAGCTACGGCGCGCCTGCGGCGAGCCCGACCGCAAAGGGCACTGCCAAGCCCGCGGCCATCGGCTCCTGCCCATAGCTCCACCCGTACACAGACCGCGTGAAAGCCCTCATCCCCGCGGGAGGCGCCGGCACGCGCCTCCGGCCCATCACGCCACACCAGCGCGAAGCAGCTCGTTCCCGTCGCCAACAAGCCGATCCTCTTCTACGTCCTCGACGACGTCGCCGAAGCGGGCGTCGTCGAGACGGGCATCGTCGTCGGCGAGACCGGCGACGAGATCCGCGACGCGGTCGGCGACGGTTCGGCGTGGGGGCTGAAGGTTTCGTACATCGAGCAGGAGGCGCCGCTCGGCCTCGCGCACACGGTGCTCATCGCGCGCGATTTCCTCGGCGAAGATCCGTTCGTGATGTACCTCGGCGACAACATGCTTCGCGACGGCATCGTGCCGTTCGTGCAGCGCTTCGAGGGAAGCGGCTGCTCGGCCCAGATCATGGTCACGCCGGTCGAGGAGCCCGAGCAGTACGGCGTCGTCGAGATGGACGGCGATCGCGTCGTGCGGCTGGTCGAGAAGCCGGCCGAGCGCATCTCGGACCTCGCCCTGGTCGGCGTGTACCTCTTTGATCCGAGCGTGCACGACGCGGTGCGCGCGCTCAAGCCCTCGGGTCGCGGCGAGCTCGAGATCACCGAGGCCATCCAGTGGCTCATCGACCAGGGCCGCAAGGTGCGGTCCACCACGATCACCGGGTACTGGAAGGACACCGGCAACGTGGCGGACATGCTCGAGGTGAACCGGATGGTGCTGGAGACCATCGACCCGCAGGTGCGGGGGACGGTCGAGGCGAGCGAGCTCATCGGCCGGGTGATCGTCGAGGACGGCGCCCAGGTGAGCCGGTCGCGGATCGTCGGCCCGGTCATCATCGGGACCGGGACCCGGGTCTCCGGCTCGTACGTCGGCCCGTTCACCTCCGTGGCGCAGGACTGCTCCATCACCGACAGCGAGATCGAGTACTCCATCGTGCTCCGCGGCGCGCTCATCCAGGGGGTCCGGCGGATCGAGGCGTCGCTGATCGGCCACGACGTGGAGGTCACCCCCTCGCCGAACGTCCCCCGCGCCCACCGGCTGATTCTCGGAGACCACAGCAAGGTGCAGATCTGCTCATGAAGATTCTGGTAACCGGCGGCGCCGGGTTCATCGGCTCCCACTACGTCCGCACGCTGCTGGCCGGCGGCTACCCCGGCTACGAGTACGCGCGGGTCACCGTGCTGGACAAGCTGACCTACGCCGGCAACCTCGCCAACCTGGACCCGGTAACGGACCAGGAACGGTTCAGCTTCATCCGCGGCGACATCTG
>VAYV01000289.1 GCA_005883175.1 Actinomycetota bacterium | reverse complement strand
CGCGCGCGATGATCCGCGCGGCGAGGTTGTGTCGGTCGACGCGCTCCATCGGGAAATCGCTCGCGAAGAGCAGCCCTTGCGCGCCGCCGATCGCGCTGTAGAGCTGCGCGCCCTCTCGCCGGAACCACGGCTGCACCTCGCCGTAGTCGAAGCGGGGGGACGCGCGCAGATCGAGCTCGACGCGGCCGCGCACGCCTTCGACGATCCGGATCAGCTGCCGGTACGGGCGGTCGCGCCCACCTCGGCGCATCGCGAAGAAGTCGTAGAGGCGCGCCTCGCCGCCGCCCGCGCGGAACGTCGTTTCGAGCACGAGCGAGTTGTTCACGTACCGGCGCGACGTCTCGGCCCCGTCGGCCCCGATCGAACAGAACCCGCCGCGTTCGCGGTCGAGCAGCCGTCCGAAGACGCTCGGCGAGTCCAGACGCGGCGTGCAGCACCAGTCGATAGATCCGTCGCGCGAGACCAGCGCCGACGAGTGGCAGTCGCCGATCAGCGCGTAGTCGCCGATCGGTGGGTAGCTCATCGCGTCGCGCGCCGTCGCAAGGCCAGCCCGACGGCCGCGCCCAGCGCGGTCAGGCCGAACAGGCGCTTCTTCGTGCTCAAGACGACCTCGGGACTGTGCGCGTGCGCGTGCGCATCGAAGTCGCCGTGCGCGCCGTGGTCGCCGGGAACGGGGCCGAACAGGTTGTTGGGTCGCCTCGGGTCCTCCTGTTCGTCGGTCTGCTGCGCTTTGACACCGGTTAATGCCAGATACCGGTCGAGCAGCCCCGGCGCGGCGTCGTTCGCCAGGATCGTCGCCGCAGTCGTCGCGCCGACCCAACTCTCGTGACGATACGGATGGTCGGCGGCCCATTCGATCGCGCGCGCGGCGACCTCGGGTTGGTAGATGTGCACGCCGCTGCGATCGTGCAACAGCTCGCAGCGGACGGACTCGGTGAATCCCTGGATCGCGTGCTTCGCGCCGCAGTACGCGGACTGCAGCGGGATCCCGCGGTAGGCGAGCGCCGAGCCGACCTGCACGATCGTGCCGCGGTCGCGCGGCATCATGCGCGCCAAGGCGACGCGCGTCCCGTTCACGACACCGTGATACGTCACGTCGGTGACGCGCTCGTACTCCTCCGCTGTGATCTGCCAGAAGGGCGCGAACACGCTCGTCATCGCGTTGTTGATCCACACGTCGATCTCGCCGAGCTCCGCCTCGATCTGCGCGCTGGCTCGCTCGACCTGTTCGGCGTCGGCGATGTCGGTCGGGATCGCGAGCGCGCGCCCACCGAGCTCCTCGATGTCTGCCGCCGTCGCTTTCAGGCCGTCTTCGCCCCGCGCCAGCACGCCGATGCCGCAGCCGCGCTCGGCGAAGACGCGCGCGGTCGCGCGCCCGACGCCCGACGTTGCCCCGGTGATGACGACGACCTTCTGCACCCTCACGATGCCTCCCAGCGGCGGTTTCGCGACCGAAGTCACGGGCATGCTCTTACGGATGGAACATTCCCGTCACGAACCGCGCCCAACCAAGCCCGACAAGCGCGGGCCGAGCGGGGATCCCGGCCACCCGCAGCCGGAAGCAGCCGAGGTCGAGAGCGCGCGGCTGCTGGCGAACGATGCCAAGGAAGCCCTGAAACGTGAGGGGCTGAGCGAGCGGGAGATACGCCGCCTCGCCGACGAGTACATCGCGCTCGACGAAGGCGAAGGCGTTCCCGAGTTCATCGCGTGGGCCCGCCGGCACCCGCGCGCCTAGCGCGACGCGCGTTTCTTTCGAGCAGCTCTCCCGGCCACCACCGCTGCGCCGGCTAGCGCTGCGCCGATCGCGATGCGCGCGCGAGCTCTGTCGCGCGTCCCGCCGTTCCGCTGCACGTCGTTCTCGGGGGGAACCTTCGCGGGACCGCCGTGAGACGCCATCGCCAGCACCTGCGCGAGATGCACTCCGCGCCGGTCCGTCAGCTGCTCGATCTGCGTCTGGCAGCTGAACCCGTCGGCCACGACGATCGTGTCGAGGTCCGCTTCTCGCACCCTGGGCGCGATTCCGTGCTCGCCTTCGCCGGCGTTCACCGACACCTCGTACCGCTCGCCGGCCTCGAAGCCGAACGACCCGGCAAGGCCGCAGCACGTCGCCTGGACCTCCTGGACGTCGACCCCCATCTTCTTCAGCAGATCCGTGTCGGGATGCGTGCCCATCACCGAGCGGTGGTGGCAGTGGCCGAAGTACAGAGCGGTGCGCTCCAGCCGCGGCGGTGAGAAGTCGCGGTCGCTCAGGAACTCCGCGAGCGTGAACACCTGCTTGCTCAGCCGCTTCGCGTCTTCGTCCAGCGGCAGCAGGTTCGGCAGCTCGTCGCGGAACACGGCTATGCAGCTCGGCTCCATGCCGACGATCGGCGTGCCGGCGGCGATCTCGTCCCGCAGCGCGCGCACCGTTTGCCGCACCAGCCGCTTCGCTAGGTCGAGCATCCCGTAGTCGTAAAGCGGTCGCCCGCAGCAAAGGATCTTCGGCGGCAGCTCCACTCGGCACCCGGCGGCTTCCAGCACTTCGACCGTCGCGCGCGCGACGTCGGCGTGGAAGAAGTTGTTGAACGTATCCGGCCATAGGATCACGCGGTCGCCGCCGGGGTTGCGCGCTTGATGCGTCTTGAACCACGCGCGGAAGGGCTGCTCGGCGAAGACGGGGGCATCGCGCTGCGGCGCGATACCGCCTGCTTTCTTAACCACGGTGCTGATGCCGCGCGCATGCGTTGCGAAGTTCGCGAGTCGAGGCGCGCGCGACGCGAGCCGCGACCACCAGTAGATCAACCCGAGCGCGTACGCCTGCCGTGGGCGCATCCGGCCCTTGTAATAGTGCGAGTAGAACTCGGCCTTGTACGTGGCCATGTCGACGTTGACGGGGCAGTCGCTCTTGCAGCCCTTGCACGCGAGGCACAGGTCCAGCGCCTCGTGCACCTCCTTCGAGCGCCAGCCGTCGGTGATCGTCTCGCCGCGCATCATCTCGAAGAGCAATCGCGCCCGCCCGCGCGTCGAGTGGATCTCTTCACGCGTCGCCATGTAGCTCGGGCACATCGTTCCGCCCTCGTGCCGGCGGCACTTGCCGACACCGACGCATCGCAGCGACGCGTGCGCGAAGTCGCCCTTGTCCTCCGGGTACGCGAAGTGAGTCTTCACTTCGAGCGGCCGCCACTCAGGGCCCAGCCGAAGGTTCGACGTGATCGGGTACGGGTCGACGACCTTGCCCGGGTTCATCTTCCCGTCCGGATCCCAGATCGACTTGAACTCGCGGAACGCTTCGATCAACGTCGGCCCGTACATCTTCGGCAGCAGCTCCGCGCGCTGCTGGCCGTCGCCGTGCTCGCCCGACAGCGAGCCGCCGTAGCCGACGACCAGATCGGCAGCCTCATCCAGGAACGACCGCCACTTCGCAACGCCCGGCGCCGTGTAGAGGTCGAACGTGATGCGGCAGTACTTGCCGAGGTGCTTCGGATCGACGGCCGAGTCCTCCCAACCTTCCCACGTGCGCGGCTTGCCGGGGACGAACGCGGTCGCGCCGAGGCCCGACTCGCGAATGGCCCAGACGTTTTTCTCTTCCTTTTTGTCGTCGTAGAGGCGATGCGCAATCCGGAACGGCGCGGACGAAAGCGACGCGATCATCTTTCGCGCATAACCATCGGACGCTTCCTTCGTTTCGCCGCCGAATTCGAGGAGCAGCCAACCCTTGCCGGGCGGCAGCAGCTCGAGCTTGTCGAGGTTGAGCTTCTTCGCCTTCATGTCGTCGAGCAGCCGGTCATCGACGCCTTCCAGACCGATCGGCTTGAACTCGAGCAGGCGCGGCACGTCGTCGGCCGCTTCGTAGATATCGTCGTATCCGAGAACCACGAGCGTGCGCGATGGTGGCGAGTACACCAGCTAGCATTTCGCTTCGAGCACGACCACGCAGGTCGACTCGCTGCCGACCAGCGCCTGCGCCACGTTGAAGCCGTTCTCGGGGAGGAGCGCGTCGAGGTTGTAGCCGGAAACGCGCCGCGGGATCTGGGGGTAGCGCGCGCGGATCTCCTCCGCGTATCTGTCGCGCACGTCTCGGAGACGTCGATAGATCTCGCCGGCGCGGCCGCCTCTTTCGATCGTGTCGGATAGGTCTTGGTCGGACGTGGGTCCGACGCGCAACCTGGTTCCGTCGTAGAGCAAGACGTCCAGCTCTTCGGTGTTTTCCGCCGTCTTGCCGCTCATCAGCGAGTGGGCCCCGCAGGAGTTGTTGCCGATCATCCCGCCGAACGTGCAGTGGTCGTGCGTGGCCGGGTCGGGCCCGTACGTCAGGTCGTGGACGTTGGCCGCGTTGCGCACCATGTCGCAGATCACGCCCGGCTCAACGCGCGCGCGCTTGTCATTCGGGAACAGGTCGAAGTGCTGCAGGTACTTCGACCAGTCGATCACGACCGCGACGTTGCAGCTTTGGCCGGCGAGGCTGGTGCCGACTGGTCGAAGTACCTGCAGCACTTCGACCTG
>VAYV01000230.1 GCA_005883175.1 Actinomycetota bacterium | reverse complement strand
TGATGATGAACTTGCCTTGCGCCGCCTCGATCCCGCCTTGAAGAGCAGCGCCGTACCCCTTGCGCTGCACCGACACGACCCGGGCGCCGGCGCGCGCGGCGAGCTCTCGCGACCCGTCGGTGCTCCCGTTGTCGGCGACGATCACTTCACCGACGACGCCGAGCCGGTGGAGGCTCTGCAGCGCGTCGCGCACGCACGTCTCGACGGTCTCCGCCTCGTTAAGGCACGGCATCACGATCGACAGCTCGATCGGATTCGCGATCACCTCTCGCAGCGCAGCGACGTCTATCACCTCCCGCGAATGGGCTACCTGGGTCTCTTACCCATCCACTCAAATCACCACAACACGGTTCATCCAGGTTTTACCGAGCCGAAATCGTGCGCTTGCATGATTGACAGTGCTTGCCCTCGCTGATTCGCTTGCGCGCACATCGTTCGACTGCTTCAGCGCGCACCACGCGCAGGGCTACTGGGGGCTCCGACGAAATCGCACCTGCGCGCGCGCTCGCGCGCGATCACCGCAACACGAACCACCCGCCGGCTGGCGCTCGCGTCGGTGTGTCTCATGCTGATGTCGATCACCGCCGCGGTGGTCCAGGCCGGCACGCGCGCGCCGAAGGCGC
This sequence comes from Actinomycetota bacterium, assembly GCA_005883175.1. Taxonomy (GTDB): domain Bacteria; phylum Actinomycetota; class AC-67; order AC-67; family AC-67; genus AC-67. Next base: position 1,568 of record VAYV01000230.1, on the reverse strand, counting down.
GCGCCGCCACCCTCGGCCCGCTCGTCACGATCGACCCGCGCGGCGCGCAGGTGATCCAAGGCTTCGGCGCCTCCGGCGCGTGGTGGCCGCACGACGTCGCTCACTTCGCGCCCGCCGCGCGCGAACAGATCGGCGATCTATTGTTCACCGGCGCGGGTCTTGACCTCAGCATGTTCCGCTACGAGCTCGGCAGCGGCGGCGAAGGCGTCACCAACCCGGCGCGCGCGCCCCAGTCCTTCGCGGTCCGGCCCGGCGTGTACGACTGGTCGCGAGGGACCGACGATCTTCTGTTCCTCCGTCAGGCGAACCAACGCGGCGTTCCGGTTCTGGTCGGCTTCGTCTTGAGTCCGCCTCGTTTCTGGACCACCAACGGCCGGACGTGCGGCGGCTCGCTGAAAGCCGGGAGCGAGTCCGCCTTCGCCGACTACATCACCGACGTCGTGACCCACCTGCACGACGACGAGGGCATCACGCTCTCGTACGTGAGCCCGATGAACGAGCCGGACAACGCCTTTGCCGTCTGCTGGCAGGAAGGCGCCGCCGTTCCGACGGCGCAGCGCGCACGTGTGGTCGCCGCGCTCGCCGGCCGGCTCGCCGTGCGCGCGCCCTACACGAGCGTGATCGCCGACGAGTCGTCGCTCGTCAAGAGCCAGCTGATCCCACACCTCGGCACGTGGCTCACGACCGCGAACGCCCAGCAGGTGGGTGCGATCGCGACACATCTGTACGACTACCCCACCGACGGCACGCTCGCGCAAGCCGCCACGATCGCCGGGCGGCTCAACCGCCCGCTCTGGACCTCGGAGATCTGCTGTTACGACGGGAGCGGCTTCGGGGCCGGCTACGACCCGACGATGACCAATGGGCTTTGGCTCGCCGACACGATGTGGCGGGCGCTCGTGCCCGGGCGGCAGTCGGCATTCACGTGGTGGACGGCGCTTTCGAGGTCGATCGGCTGCAACGTCGTGGCGTTCCCCTCGTGCGCGGCAGCACCGAACACGGATGGATGGAACGACGGCCTGCTCTACTACGACCCGAACTTCCGAGCCGACGGCAACCAAGCCGTCTCGTTCACGAAGCGGTTCTGGGTCTTCGCCAACTTCAGCCGCTTCGTCCGGCCCGGCGCCGTCCGGCACGACGTGACCGGCGTTCCCCGCGGTGTGCGCGCGCTGGCGTTCTCGAGCCCGCACGGCTGGACCGTCGTCGCGATCAACGACCGGACCATCACAACATCGTTCGGCGTTCGCATCCCGTCGAGCAGCCGGTTCTCACTGCAGACCTACCGCACATCGGCGCTCGAGGATATCGCGCAGGTCCACTCCGCGCGATGGGATCGCGCGCATCACGTGATCGTCGCGACCCTACCGCCCCGAAGCGTCACGACGTTCGAGCTCGTGAGTCGCTGAAGGCGCATCCGGCAGCCGCTCGAAAACGAAGAGATGGTTGAGACCGAGCTGGAACCGGCGCGCACGCCGCAGCCGTAGCTCGCGCGCCGAGAACACCGCGGGCGTGCTCGACGCTTCGAAGCCGTGGTGCTCGTGCAGCGCCATCCCGTGGATCAGCCGCAA
>VAYV01000065.1 GCA_005883175.1 Actinomycetota bacterium | reverse complement strand
GCGGGGGCGTTCGTCCATGGTACCGGGAACGACACGCGACCGGAGAGAGGGTCGCCTCGGTCGCCGAAACGCCACCCACCCGCTGATACGCTGCCGCTCGGGATGGACCTGTTCGACGAGCTGCTCTGGCGCGGCCTCGCCTACCAATGGACGGGGGAGGAGGCGCTGCCGGCGCGGCTGCGGGCCGGTCCGATAACTCTGTATTGCGGCTTCGACCCGAGCGCGCCATCCCTGCACATCGGGAACCTCGTCGGCCTGACGACGCTGCGGCGGTTCCAGAAAGCCGGGCACCACCCGATCGCCGTTGCCGGCGGAGGCACCGGCATGATCGGCGACCCGTCGGGCAAGAGCGAAGAGCGGAACCTCCTGTCCGAAAGCGAGCTGGCAGAGAACGTGGCGTCGATCCGCGCGCAGATCGCGCGGTTCCTCGACTTCGACGCCGGCGCGTCGCTCGTCAACAACGCCGACTGGCTCGGAACGCTCGGCTACATCGAGTTCCTGCGGGACGTCGGCAAGCACTTCTCGGTCAACGCGATGCTCGCGAAGGAGTCGGTGCGCGGGCGCCTCGAGAGCAAGGCCGGGATCAGCTACACCGAGTTCAGCTACATGCTCATGCAGGCGTACGACTTCGTTCATTTGCACGAGACGGCCGGGTGCGAGCTCCAGGTGGGGGGGTCGGATCAGTTCGGCAACATCTCGGCGGGGGTGGACCTCGGCCGCAGGATGCACGGCGCCCAGCTCTTCGGCCTGACCTGGCCGTTGGTGACCCGCAGCGACGGGGTGAAGATGGGCAAGACCGCGGAGGGCGCCGTCTGGCTCGACCCGGCGCGCACCAGCCCGTACGCCTTCTACCAGTGGTTCGTGAACGTGCCCGACGCCGACGCCGGCCGGTTCCTTCGGTTCTTCACCGAGCTTCCCCGCGAGGAGATCGAGCCGCTGGAGGCCGACGTTGCGCGCGCGCCCCAGAAACGGGAGGCGCAGCGGCGGCTCGCCCGTGAGCTCACGCTGCTCGTCCACGGAAAAGACGGCCTGCGCGCGGCCGAACGGGCCAGCGAGGCGCTGTTCGGAGGCGACCTCGACGGGCTCACTGAGACCGAGCTGCTCGAGATCTTCGCCGACGTCCCGTCGAAGGAGCTGCCGCGCGCGCGGCTCGGCGCGATCACCGCGGGAGAGGCGTTGACCGAGGCCGGGTTGGCGAAGAGCAAGAGTGAGGCCAGGCGCTTGATCGAAGGCGGCGGCGCGTCCATCGGGAACCGCCGGATCGACGATGCCGAGCAGCCGGTGGGCCCGGGCGATCTGGCGTCGGAAACGGTGGCCGTCCTGCGAGCCGGGAAGAACCGTTTCGCCCTGTTACGCTTCGCCCACTGAGGGGTCTTTCTGCAGGTCAGCGGGAGCATGCGGCGCTCCGTCTCGGTTGACACCCCTGTGAGCGAGTCGTAGCATACGCAACCGTGTCCGTGGCGTTCGTCCACGGCGCGAGGAGTCAGCACTTGGTGCGAATCTCAGCTCGAAGCCCACGAAAGGACAGCCGCTAAGACCGCGCGCGCCGCGGGAGGCTGTCGGTGACCGAGCAGGTCACCGGCATTTTTTTGGGCCGAGAACCGAGTCGCATCACGCAAGGCTCCAGCACCTTGAGAATTCCATAGCGAGCGTGAGCATCTTAAGAGCCAAGGTACAAAGGGCATACGGTGGATGCCTTGGCGCCAGGAGCCGATGAAGGACGTTGCAGGCTGCGATAAGCCTCGGGGAGCCGCCAAGCAGGCTTTGATCCGGGGGTGTCCGAATGGGGAAACCCGGCTGGCGTAATGGCCAGTCACTCCTCGCTGAACACATAGGCGAGGTTGAGGGAACCGGGGGAAGTGAAACATCTCAGTACCCCGAGGAAGAGAAAGCAACCGCGATTCCCTTAGTAGCGGTGAGCGAAACGGGAACAGCCCAAACCTGCGTGACGTGATAGCCCAGCGGCGTTGTCACGTGGGTGTTGTGGGACCATTCAGGGAGCGCGCTGGTGCTCCCAGGGAGTCACAAAGTCAGCGCCTAGCCGAACGGCATGGAAAGGCCGGCCATAGGAGGTAACAGCCCCGTAGGCGAAAGGTAACTGACCTCCCGAGTGGGATCCCAAGTAGCGCCGAGCACGTGGAATTCGGCGTGAATCTGGGGGGACCACCCCCTAAGGCTAAAAACTACCTGGCGACCGATAGTGAACCAGTACCGTGAGGGAAAGGTGAAAAGCACCCCGGGAGGGGAGTGAAATAGCACCTGAAACCGTGTGCCTACAAACCGTCGGAGCAAACCGTGCTGGGCAACCAGTGCGGTAAGTGACGGCGTGCCTTTTGAAGAATGAGCCGGCGAGTTGCGCTACGTGGCGAGGTTAAGGGGTTGTCCCGGAGCCGTAGGGAAACCGAGTCTGAATAGGGCGAACAGTCGCGTGGTGCAGACCCGAAGCTGAGTGATCTATCCATGGCCAGGTTGAAGCGCGGGTAAGACCGCGTGGAGGACCGAACCGACTCATGTTGAAAAATGGGCGGATGAGCTGTGGATAGGGGTGAAAGGCCAATCAAACTCAGTGATAGCTGGTTCTCCCCGAAATGCATTTAGGTGCAGCGTCGTGTGTTTCGTGTCGGGGGTAGAGCACTGTTTGGGCTAGGGGGCCTACAAGCTTACTGAACTCAGGCAAACTCCGAATACCGACACGTTAAGCACGGCAGTGAGACTGCGAGCGATAAGGTCCGTAGTCGAGAGGGAAACAGCCCAGATCGCCAGCTAAGGTCCCTAAGAACGTGCTAAGTGGGAAACGATGTCCAACCGTGTAGACAGCCAGGAGGTTGGCTTAGAAGCAGCCACCCTTGAAAGAGTGCGTAACAGCTCACTGGTCGAATAGTTGGGCGCGGAAAATGTAACGGGGCTCAAGCACGTCACCGAAGCTGCGGGATCTCTTCACAAGCCGGCCTGTGTTGGGTGCAACACAGGTCCAAGCGAAGGGATCGGTAGGGGAGCATCGTCACGCGGGTGAAGCGGCGGAGTAATCCAGCCGTGGATGCGTGACAAGAGCGAATGCCGGCATGAGTAGCGAAAGAGGGGGGAGGAACCCCTCCGCCGAATGCCCAAGGGTTCCTGGGGAAGGTTCATCCGCCCAGGGTTAGTCGGGACCTAAGACGAGGTCGAAAGACGTAGCCGATGGACAACAGGTTGATATTCCTGTACCACCGTTTCCGCGCCAAAGCCGAACCTGCGTTGCTAAGGAAATCCCTTCGGGGACTACCGAACCACGTAGTACTAGGCCACCGATGGGGAGACGCAGGAAGGTAAGTGGGCCCGGGCGATGGTCGACCCGGGGTAAGCGCGTAGGGAGTCGCCGTAGGAAAATCCGCGGCGGCATCATCCTGAGGCGTGACGCCGACATCAATGGATGGAAGCCACTGATCCTATGCTGCCGAGAAAATCCTCTAGGGAGTGGAAAAGGTGCCCGTACCCCAAACCAACTCAGGTGGGCAAGTAGAGAATACTAAGGCGATCGAGAGAACTCTGGTCAAGGAACTCGGCAATCTGACCCCGTAACTTCGGAAGAAGGGGTGCCGTGATCGGTGAAGGGCTTCTCGCCCCGAGCTGACCGCGGTCGCAGTGACCAGTCCCAAGCGACTGTTTACTAAAAACACAGGTGGGTGCGAAGCCGTAAGGCGCTGTATACCCACTGACACCTGCCCGGTGCTGGAACGTTAAGGGGAGAGGTTAGCCCGCAAGGGCGAAGCTTTGAACCGAAGCGCCAGTAAACGGCGGCCGTAACTATAACGGTCCTAAGGTAGGAAGCCCTTTGCAGGAAGGGGCGCTGCCCCCCGCATTAGCGATAGTGCGGTGCGCAGCCGGCTATATGCTGGAAAACCCGAGTATCCCGAGCTACTCGTCCACTCACTTGGTGGACAGTGACAATGCGAGGGTGCGGAAAACCAGCAGGAAACCCGAGATGCCAATCTCGGCGGATCCTCAGAGACCATACGCCGGCCCTCTCAACGAGAGGAAGAGATGGTCCGAGCCCTGTGGCGACGCAGGGGGTTCATCAGAACGCCACTGATCAACCCGTTCGATCGAGCAAACGAGAAGATCGAGCGAAACCGCAAAAGCGAAATTCCTTGTCGGGTAAGTTCCGACCTGCACGAATGGTGTAACGACTTGGGCGCTGTCTCGACCAGAGACTCGGCGAAATTGCATTGGCTGTGAAGATGCGGCCTACCCACGGTAGGACGGAAAGACCCCGGGACCTTTACTGTAGTTTGGCGTTGGTGTTCGGTTCTGGTTGCGTAGGATAGGTGGGAGGCTTTGAAGCGGGGGTTTCGGCCCTCGTGGAGCCAACCTTGAAATACCACCCTTCTAGTGCTGGGCGTCTAACAAGGGTCCGTTATCCGGATCTTGGACAGCGCCAGGCAGGCAGTTTAACTGGGGCGGTTGCCTCCCAAAGAGTAACGGAGGTGCCCAAAGGTTCCCTCAGCACGGTTGGCAATCGTGCGTCGAGTGTAAGAGCACAAGGGAGCTTCACTGCGAGACGGACACGTCGAGCAGATGCGAAAGCAGGGTCTAGTGATCCGGCGGTGGCAAGTGGAAGCGCCGTCGCTCAACGGCTAAAAGGTACCCCGGGGATAACAGGCTGATCAGGCCCAAGAGTCCACATCGACGGCCTGGTTTGGCACCTCGATGTCGGCTCGTCGCATCCTGGGGGTGGAGCAGCTCCCAAGGGTCCGGCTGTTCGCCGGTTAAAGCGGTACGCGAGCTGGGTTTAGAACGTAGATCACTGCGTCTCCAAGGAGCAATCCTTGGATGCCCATCGGCTCATATCGGTGGAACCTCACTGTCATAACCGAACGTTACGGTGAGGCAATACCGAGGGAAGGCCGACACATTGAAGGCGGAACAAGCAAGCTATCTCGCAGGATTCCTCGACGGAGACGGAAGCATTCACTTCCAACTCGTCAGACAACGAGAGTACAAGTTCGGGTTCTACATCCGAGCAAGCATGTCTCTGTCGCAAAGCACATCGGCACGATCGGGGTTGGAGAGCATCCAACACATCATCGGGGCCGGGTACATACGCGACAGAGGCACCGGCATGAGCGATCTCGTGATCACCAGCCGGCCGGTACTCCAGCAGATCCTCAGCGAGGTCGAACCGTTCGTTATCTGCAAGCGCGAGCATGTGCGGCGCGCGCGAAGGCTGCTCGAACGGATCAGACCAAGGATGAGAGAGGAAGAATTCCTGGAGATAGCGCACGAAGTCGACGCCTTCGCAACCCTAAACTATTCGAAATCGAAGCGGATCTTCGCCGCAGATGTCGAGCAGCATCTGCGTAGCATGGGTGTGTCGGTCCCCGTAACGACTTCTTCGGATCGCTTATCCGAAGAGATGGAGCAACTGTCGCTCGTCGACAAATCAGAGCTCCATAACACGCCGGCCCCTCGAAAGAGGGTGAAGGTATAGTCTGTGCCCGCAGCGATGCGGGATGAACATGCGTGAGACAGTTCGGTCCCTATCCACCGTGGGCGCAGGAGGCTTGAGGAAGGCTGTCCCTAGTACGAGAGGACCGGGACGGACGCACCGCTCGTGTGCCAGTTGTTCTGCCAAGAGCACGGCTGGTTGGCGATGTGCGGAAGAGATAACCGCTGAAAGCATCTAAGCGGGAAGCTCGTTCCAAGATGAGGCCTCCCACGGAGTTAATCCGGTAAGGCCCCCGCAAGGCTAGCGGGTTGATAGGCCGGAGGTGGAAGCGTGGCAACACGTGGAGCCGACCGGTACTAATAGGCCGAGGCCTTGGTTCGCTCACGCTCGCTATGGTTTGCTCAAGGCTTGAAAAGCCTCGGGGAGAGATCCCCGACATAGAGTTTCGGTGGCCATAGCGGAGGGGTCACACCCGGTCCCATCCCGAACCCGGAAGTTAAGCCCTCCAGCGCCGATGGTACTGCGTGGGTGACTGCGTGGGAGAGTAGGTCGCCGCCGGGACATCTTCGAGGCCGGCTCGCAAGAGCCGGCCTCGGCCTTTCCAAGCGCAGGTATGCTCGCGCGCGTGACTCCGTCAGCGATCCCAAGGCGCTTGGCCGACGCGATCGCGCACAGCGCGCGCCCCGGGAAGGGCGACGAGGCGCGCAAGGCGGCCGAGCAGCTCGTCCAAGCGCGCGACGCAGGCGACGCAAGCAAAGCGCGCAAGGCTGCGATCAAGGCGAAGCTCGTTGCGCCTCGTTCGGCCTGGGTGCGGGAACAGCTCGGGCTGCTCGCCTTCGAGCTCGACGAGCTTCACGAAGCGGTCCAAGAGCTCCTTACGTACCGCCGCTTGTCGGGCGATCACCGGCACGATCCGATCATCGCGGAGAGCTACCGCCGCCAAGGGAAGCCGGCGCGCGCGCTCGACCTCATCGGGGAGATCCGGCGCGAAGACGTCCCGCGCCGTGTGTGGATCGACGCGCAGATCGCGCGCGCCCGCGCGTTGGCCGACACGCAACGAACGGATGCGGCGCTAATCCTGCTGAAGGAGGCCGCGCGCGATGCGACGGGCACGGATCGGGTGAGAGTCCTCGAAGCGATGCGAGATCTGTGATGGAACCGGCGATCCAGCACTCTCGCATCGGCCTCGTCGGCAGCGGCGAGTTCACGTCGGCGATGACCGACATCGATCGCCAGATCCTCACATCGATCGGACCGGCTCCGACGGTGGTCGTTCTCCCAACGGCGGCCGCGGGTGAAGACCCCGAAGACTGGGCGCTGCGCGGCGTCGAGCACTTCGTGCGGCTGGGCGCGCGCAGCGTCGCCTTGATGGTGCTCGCGCGAGAGCACGCCGAAGACCCCGAGAACGTTCGCGTGATCGAGCAAGCCGATCTCCTCTACATCTCGGGAGGCAAGACGGCACGGCTGCTCGACGCGCTGGAAGGTTCACCGCTGTGGCGCGGCTTCTTGCTCGCGCGCCAAGCGGGCGCGTGGTTGGTCGGTTCTTCGGCCGGCGCGATGGCGCTCGGGGACTGGGCGCTCGTGCATCGGCCGGAGGACGGCCACGGCACACCGACGCTCTGGATGCCGGGCCTCGGCATGCTGCAGGGGTACGCGGTCGTGCCGCACTTCGACCGCTGGACGGAGGGGCCCGGCCTCGTGGAGCAGATCAAAGACGCGTGTGCCGTGTTCGGGATCGACGAAGACACGGCGATCCTGCTCGACGAAGGACACTGCCGGGTAGCGGGGAAGGGACGCGCGCGCCTGTTCGGCGATGAAGGCGAGCGCGTCTACGCCTCGGGCGAACGCTTCACGCTCTAGTCTGGAAGTATCGGAGGTACCCTGCGGCGCTGCTGCGGAACGCATTGAGCGCGTCGAACTTCGCGAGCAGCTCCGACGAGTCGTGGATCGCCTTGTAGTCGTCCCACGTTCGTTCGCGCAGCCGCTCGGCAAGGAAATCAAGGTCGATCGATTCGCGCATCGCTTCTTCGATGATCGCGCCGAAGCGGATCAACTGTTCCTCCGCTTGCGTCAGCAAGTCGCGATCCGCCGGTGCCGGACCGAAGTGCGTGAGGTACAAACCGCGCGGCGCGCGCGCCCGCAATCGGCGCAACGTAGCCAGCGCAACTTCCATGTCGAAGTCGGGCGGCGGGGTTGCGGGACGTAACACACCGGCTTCGGGAAGGTACACGCCCATCGAATCGCCGACGAAGATCACGCCGCTCTCGGAGTCTTGGATCGCCATGTGATGCCGCGCGTGCCCGGTCGCTTCGACGATCTCGAGCGTCCTTCCCCCGCCGAGGTCCAGGATCGTCCCCGGCTCGACCGCACGGATGCGGTCCTTCGGTACCGCTTGAAGCGGCCCGAACGTCGAGTCGAGCCGGTCGCCGAAGACGCGGTAGGCGCTGGCCATCAACTTCGTCGGGTCGGCGAGGTGCCGCGCGCCCTCTGGGTGAACGACGATGTCCGCCTTCGGGAACAGGCGCGCGACGTCGCCGGACGCACCCCCGTGGTCGAGATGGATGTGCGTGAGGACGAACGATGCGACGTCGTTCGGTCCCAGCCCAAGCGCGCGCAACCCCTCGGTCAGGGTCTTCGTGACCGTCGCGGGACCGGTCTCGATCACGGCCGGCCGCTCGCCGGGAACCACGAATGCCGCAACGGTCTGGTCTAGGCCGGCCATCTCCGTATCGATCGCGACGATGCCTGCGTCGAGCGTCTGCGTCTTCGGCATGAGGCGCGCTCAGTCCAGCGCGCGCATCACCACCCCGGTCGCCGGCTTCGGAACGAAGAACGTCGACTTCGGTGGCATTGCTTCGCCGGCTTCCGCAACGGCGCGGACGGCGTCGAACGGCATCGGCGCGAGGAGGAAGCCGAGCGTCGCTTCCCCCGACTTCACTTCGTTCGCAGCTTCGGTCGCGGAGTGAACGAAGCGGGGCTTGATCCCGCCGAGCAGCTTGTCGAACACCAGCGAATGCAACACCGATACGTCGAGGTCGCGCCACGCGGCGGAACGTTCAGCGGGAAGCGCCGCCCGCTCCGCGGCCGGATCGGTGATCGTCAGCCACCAGGCGCCGTAGTGGTCGAACATGGCGAACGATCGTCCGCGCGCGCGCCGTGCCGCAAGCTCTTCGGCGAGACGCTCGGGGTTGCCGCGAGGAGCGGGCTCAGCGCGAACCACCGGAGCCATCGCTTCGAGCGCGGCCGTCGCGTCGATGCCGCCGACGACGCGATGGATCGGGAGCAGCGATGGCCCCCACCGAGACGCATCCACGAGGAACATCAGCTGAAGGTCCCACGGGCCGAGTCCTTCTGCCGCGCGTCGCTCGTTCCGGTACTGAAGTGCGGTCTGCCATCGGTGGTGACCGTCGGCGATGACCACCGGCGCCTTCTCGAGCGCCCGTGGGCGCCCTGCTCTTGACCGTCGTAGATGCAGAAGATCGTGTCGAGGTTCGTTTCGGTTGCGCGCAGCAGCTGCAGGCGGTCTTGAACAATCTTCTCGTAGGTCCGTTCGTGCGGCAGGACGCCGCCGGCCTCCGGCTCATCCAAGCGTACGGCCCCCAACACGCCGCGCTGGAAGCGTTCCTCATCTCCGATCCGGTAGCGCTGCTCGTAGACATACAGGGCTTCGCCGGCGTCTTCGCGGAGCACCCCGGCCGCGCGCCAGGCTTCGAGCAAACCGCGCGCCCTCGTATACTTGTTCGAACGCTCGTCGTCGCCGGGTTCGTCGCGTCCAAGGATCAGCCTGACAACGTTGTACGGACTCGCTGCTTCGAGCGCCTCGCGGTCCGCTTCGGTGATCACGTCGTAGGGCGGCGCGACGACCAGCGAAAGGTCGTCGACGGCGCTCGGGTCGTAGCGCGTGCCGCGGAAGGGAGCGATCTCGGCCACGGGGTGCTGTATAGCATCCAGACGAGGGGGGAGCGAATGACGAGGACGCAGAGGCGCGCGCGGTGATCCTGGCGCAAGCGTTCTCCCGCTTCGCGTTCGATCTCGACGGCGTCGTCTGGAAAGGGGACCGTCCGATCGCGGGCGCTCCCGACACGATCCGGACGCTGCGCGACGCCGGCAAGCGCGTCGCTTTCGTCACCAACAACTCGAGCGAAACCGCCGAGACCTACGCGAAGAAGCTGGCCGAGATGGGCGCGGGCGGCTCGCCGGATGAGGTCGTGTCGAGCGCGGACGCCACGGCGCGGCTGCTCGAGCGTGCGGTCCCCGGGTTGCGCGGTCGGCTGGCGTACGTCGTCGGCGGCGAAGGCTTGCTGAATGCAGTCGCGAGCGTGGGCGCGCGCATCGCGAGCGGCGAGGAGTCGAAAGATGCGTCGCTCGTCGTCGTCGGATGGGATCGCGGCCTGACGTTCGACAAGCTCCGGCTGGCGACGCTGGCCGTGCGCGCAGGCGCGACGTTCGTCGCCAGCAACACCGACGCGACGTATCCGGCGCAGGAAGGCTTGTGGCCGGGCGCCGGGGCGATCGTCGCCGCGCTGCGGACGTCGACCGGCGTCGAGCCGCTCGTTGCAGGCAAGCCCGATCCGGGCATCTTCCAGGTCGCGCGTGACCGTCTCGGTGGATCACCCGCGCTGGTCGTCGGCGATCGCGTCGAGACCGACATCATGGCCGCGCACGCTGCCGGCTGGCCGGCGGCGCTGGTGCTGTCCGGCGCGAGCGGCGTGCCCGAGCTCGCCGCCGCCCCCGCGTGGCCGGACTTCGTGCTCGGCCGGCTGACCGACGTCTTGGAAGACCGTCCTC
>VAYV01000229.1 GCA_005883175.1 Actinomycetota bacterium | reverse complement strand
CCCGCTGGCCTGTGCGGCGGCGATCGCCTCCCTGCACGTCATCCTCCGCGACAAGCTGTGGGAAGAAGCCGCGCGCAAAGGCGCGCGCATCATGAGCGGCCTAGAAGATCTGCGCGCGCGCTATCCGAATGTTCTCGCGCGTGGGCAGGGCAAAGGGCTGCTCATCGGGATGGTGTTCCCCAACAACGAGACCGGCTACAAGGTGTCATCGGAGCTGTTCCGTCGCGGCGTGCTCGTCGCCGGCACACAGATCGCCGCCACGACCGTGCGCATCGAGCCTGCGCTGACGATCCCGGACGATCTGATCGAAGAAGTCCTCACGCGCCTCGACCAGACCCTTGCCGCCGTCGCCTAAGCCGGGCGCCGCTCCGGTTCGCGCGAGTAGCGATCGTGGACCCGCTCCGTCCCGATCAGCTTCGCGACTTCGTCGAGCAACTCGTCGGTGAAGCGGCGATACGCGGCGTGCTCGTCTTCCCCGGGACGGATGTCGAAGTACATCGGCTCCCCGAAACGCACGTCGGTCTTCGACGGCTTCGCCAGCCGCGACCCTTTCTTGTGCGCTTTGGCCGCGCCCGCGATCCCCGTCGGGATGACGGGCGCGCCCGAACGCTGCGCGACGCGCGCGACGCCGGTGTACCCCCTGTAGACACGCCCGTCGGGTGAGCGCGTGCCTTCGGGGAAGATCCCGAAGATCTTCCCTTCCTTCAACACGCGAGCGGCCTTGTCCACCGACTCTTCCTGCGGCGCCGCGCGATCGACGGGGATCACGCCGGCGCCGCGGAAGAACCACGCGATGCGCGCGGTCTTGACCAGCTCGACCTTCGCGAGCCAGCAGACCTGCCGCCAGAAGCTCATGCACACGAGCACGGGGTCGATGGCCGCTTGGTGATTGCACGCGAGGATCACGCCTCGGTCGCGGGGCACGTTGTGCCGGTCGTGCGGACGAACCCACCAATACAGACGGATCAGCGGCCCGATCGTGAACCACATGAAGCGATACGCCATGAGAGCCACAGCCTACCGGCTGTCAGGCAAGAATCGCCCGGTAGACTCAGCGTGTGGACGTCCTGGTGATCCTGGGAGAGGGCTCGCCGCCGGAACGGCTGCTCGCGCGCGCGAATCACATCGTCCGGATCCCCGATGCAACCGTGCCCCCCTCCCTCGTCGCAGATCTGCGGCCGCGCATCCCGCGCGAGGTCGGCGTTACGGGCCCCGGTGCCGAGAAGGCCGCCCTGACGCTCCATCGCGACGGGTTCCCGGTCGCCGTGTACACGGACGACAACGTTTCCGATGGCGCAGCCCTGCATGCGGCCGGCATCGACGTCCGTCCTCTCAGCGATCCCGGCCCCGCGATGGAAGTCGCCGGATCGCTGATCGATCTGATCGGCAACACGCCGCTCGTCCGGTTGGATCGCATTGGCCGCGAGCTGTCCTGCCACCTGATCGCGAAGCTCGAGCTGCTCGAGCCCGGCGGCAGCGTGAAGGATCGCATCGGCGTCGCGATGATCGACGCCGCCGAGCGCGCCGGCTTGCTCAAGCCGGGCGGGACGATCGTCGAGCCGACGTCCGGGAACACGGGGGTCGGGCTTGCCATCGTGGCCGCGCGCCGGAAATACCGCTGCGTGTTCGTGATGCCGGACAAGATGAGCCAGGAGAAGATCAACCTGCTGCGCGCGTACGGCGCTGAGGTCGTCGTCTGCCCCACCGCGGTCGCGCCCGAGCATCCGGACTCGTATTACTCGGTCGCGAAGCGGCTGTCCGAGGAGATCCCCGGCGCCTTCCGGCCGAACCAGTACGAGAACGCCGAGAACCCGCACGCGCACGAGCTCGGCACCGGTCCTGAGATCTGGCGGCAGACGGCGGGGCGCATCACGCACTTCGTTGCCGGCGTCGGGACCGGCGGAACGATCACCGGCACCGGGCGGTACCTGAAGTCACAGAATCCGAACATACAGATCGTCGGCGCCGATCCGGAAGGGTCGGTGTATTCCGGCGGAAGCGGACGGCCGTACCTCGTCGAAGGGATCGGTGAGGACTTCTGGCCGAAGACGTACGACCCATCGATCGTCGATCGCATCGTGTCCGTCAGCGACCGCGACTCGTTCCTTACCGCGCGCCGCGTGACGCGCGAGGAGGGCATCCTCGTCGGAGGCTCGACGGGAACGGCCGTCCACGCCGCGCTGGTCGTGGGGCGTGAGCTCGGGCCCGAGCACGTCGTGGTCGTGCTGATCCCCGACTCGGGCCGCGGCTACATCTCGAAGCTGTACAACGACGACTGGCTCGCGGACTACGGCTTCCTGCGCACCGGCGGCCAAACCGTCGCCGACGTTCTCGAGCGGAAGACGCGCGACATCCCGTCGCTCGTACACGTTCATCCGGACGAGAAGGTGCGGGACACGATCAAGCTGATGCGCGAGTACGACGTGTCGCAAGTGGCCGTCGTGAAAGCTGAGCTGCCGCTGGCGATCGCGGAGGTTGTCGGTTCGGTGCGTGAGCGCGCGCTGCTCGAGAGCGTGTTTGCCGACGACTCTCTATTGGACCGGCCGGTGTCCGAGGCGATGGGGCCGCCGTTGCCGACAGTCGGCAGCGGCGAAGCCGTTGAGGTCGCGGTCGAGGCGCTCGAGAAAGGCCCGGCCGTCCTGGTCGTCGACGCCGGGCACCCGATCGGGATCCTCACGCGATCGGACGTGCTCGAGTTCTTGTCGCAGAGGGGAAGGTAAGGATGCGGGTGCTGCGGATCGTATGGATGTGGCTCGAGCGCGCGTTCTTGCTCGGGTTGGTTCTACAGCTGCTCTTCATCGGCTT
>VAYV01000288.1 GCA_005883175.1 Actinomycetota bacterium | reverse complement strand
GACGAGGAGCGCGATCGCCTCCGCGCGCGTGAGTCGCGGCGGCTTCGCGAGGTAGTCGGCCATCCCGATCTGTACGTGGTCTTCTTCGATGAACGCTTCGATCAGGTCGCCGGGGCCGAACGGCGGCAGCCCGCACATCATCAAGACGTCGACGTCGCTCACGAGCTCTTCGCGCGTGATACCGAAGCGCTCGCAGACCTCCTCGACGGTCGCGTCCGGGTTGGCTATCACCCACGGGACCAGAACGAGGATGCGCTTAAGGCGCTCGGTCGTCCGCTCAGCCGGCATGGCCCGTTTCCCGCCCGGCCAGCGCGCGCAGCCGCGCGATCACCGCGTCGCGAAGCTCGGGCGGCTCGAGCGCAACGGCGGCGTCGGCGAAGCCGGCGACCCACCCGGCGAACGAGTCCATCTCGGCGGCGACCGGCATCTCGAGCGTGACCCACCCGTCCGCGGTCTCCTGCACGCGGCGCGCGCCCGTCCGGCGCTCGGCCCACCACGCCGTATCGGGCGAGAACGCGACGCGCGCGGTGCCCTCGGGCTCGCCTTCCCACGGGCCGTGGGGAACGCCGAGCGAGCGCCGGGCCGGCGGCTCGAAGTCGGGCCCCGGGCCGGGCGTCGGCTCGATCGAACCGGGCACGCGCGTCAGCTTGAAGTTGCGCATCGCGTTGCGCGCGCGGTCGTAGCCTGCGAGGTACCACGTACCGCGGTGGTACAAGCCGTGCGGCTCCACCTCGCGCTCTTGCGGTTCCCCGCCGCCGCCCGTGCGATACGTGAAACGCACGCGCTTGCGTGCGACGATCGCTTCGAGCAGAACGCCGATGTCCCGGTCGAGGGACACACGGGGAAGCAACCACCCCGTCGAGCCCGGCTCGGCGACGCCGGATCCGACCGACAGCTTGAGCAGCCCGAGCGAGCCGTCCGCTCCCCCGCCCCACGCCTGTGCGGCAAGCGAGAGTGCGGCGAGCTCGTCGGGCCTGAAACCCGGATCGTCGAGGAGCGCTTGACTGCGCCGGATCCGGTAGCCGGTCTCGCCCCACGCGTCGATGTCTTCCTGGTCGATGACGAAACCGAGATCGCGCACGTCGTTCTTGTCGCGTTCGAACATCCGATGGAACGCGTCGTCCGAGTGATCGCCGTAGCTCGGGATCTTCTCGCGGATCTCGTTGACCGAGAGCGGGCGGCGCGTATCGAGCAAAAGCGAAACCAGGTTCAGCAGACGCTCGATCTTGTCGCTTCCGGCCATGACCGACCGAGTCTACTGCCGCTTTCGGTAGCGGGACGCGTGGTGCGTCCGCGCGCGGCTGGGTACGTCATAATGGAAACAATCCGCTCATCCATCCGTCGAGGTGTTGCCATGTGTGGCGTCGCGGGCTTCTGGGGACCGCCCGATCGAGGGCTGCTCGAAGCGATGGCCCGCGTGCAGGAGCATCGCGGTCCGGACGACGAAGGCTTCTTCGAAACCGAGCACGCGAGCTTGGGATTTCGCCGCCTGTCGATCATCGACCTCGCGCACGGAGCGCAGCCGATGGGCAACGAGGACGGGCGCGTGCAGATCGTCTTCAACGGTGAGGTCTACAACTTCCGCGAGCTGCGCACGCAGCTCGAGGCGGCCGGCCACACGTTCAAGACCGACTCCGATACCGAGGCCATCGTGCACGCGTACGAGGAGTGGGGGCCGGAGTGCTTCACGCGTTTCAACGGGATGTGGGCGGTCGGGATCCTCGATCTTCGCGAGACGCCGCGGCTCGTGCTCGCGCGCGACCACTTCGGCATCAAGCCGCTGCACTGGGCGCGCGCCGGCGAGCGGGTGCTGTTCGCATCCGAGATAAAGGCGATCCTGCAAGACGGGTCGTTCCATACCGAGCCGAACCAGCAGCTCCTGTATGAGTACCTGATCTGGGGCCTGCACGACCACACCGGCGGCACATTCTTCGAGGGCGTCAACCAGGTTCGCGCGGCAACGTACGTCGAGATCGACGCGGGCGGCGTCCGCGAACACACCTACTGGACGCCCTCGCTCGGAACCGACGCGCGGCCGGACCCGGCCGAGTTCCGGCGCCTGTTCGAGCGGTCCGTGGAGCGGCGATTGGTCGCGGACGTGCCGGTCGGAACGTGTCTGTCCGGAGGCTTGGACTCATCGTCGATCGTCTCGACGATGACGAAGCAGCTCCAAGATCACGTTCCCGACTCGGTCTCGCTCGGCGACCGGCTGAAGACGTTCTCCGCGGTGTTCGACGGGGACCCGATCGACGAGCGCGAGTACATCGAAACCGAGCTCGAAGCGACCGGCGCGGAGAAGAACTACGTCAACCCCACGTCGGAGGTCTTCTTCGATGAGATCGAGCAGTTCGTGTGGCACACCGAGGAACCGATCGTCTCGACGGGGCCGTACGCGCAATGGTGCGTCATGCGGCTCGCGGCGCCGAAGGTGAAGG
>VAYV01000287.1 GCA_005883175.1 Actinomycetota bacterium | reverse complement strand
AGTCTCTCGACTTCGGCGGGCCCACGACCCGCGCAGCGCTAACGAGCGGAGCAGTTCAGGTTGGAGAGCTTTTCTCTACGTCGATCTACGACCCGACGTTCGTCCCGTTAGTCGATGACAAACACCTCGAGGCCGCCGACTACCTCGCACCTGTGATCCGGAAGTCGAAGGCGACACCAGATGTGGTGGCGCTCTTGAACGGCGTGAGCGCGAAGTTGACGACTGAGAACATCGTGCCGCTCAACAAGGCATACGACGTCGACCAGAAGGATGCGAAAACGATCGCGAAAGGGTTCCTCGACGCCAACGGACTCCTCGCATCGAAGACGAACACGGGAGCGGGCAAGTCGATCACCGTGGGCGTCTCGGGTAAATTCGAGGAGAGTGTGATCGTCGCAGAGATGTACGCGCAAGTGTTGGAGAACGCCGGCTACAAGGTGAAGCGTCAGCTCGCCCTTGCTGGACGTCCGGCTTCCGATGCTGCGTTGTTCAGCGGCCAGATCGACGTGAAACCCGAGTACCTCGCGAGCGAAGCGCAGCATCTCGACTCGAGCGCCGACGTGAACGGGGACCCGGCTCACACGGCGTCTGTGCTGAAGCCGCTCCTCGCCGCGAAGAACGTCGAGCTGCTCAACTACTCCAACCTGCTCGACACCAACGTGTTCGTCGTGACGAAGACCACGCAGGCGAAGTACAGCCTCGTCAACGTCAGCGACTTGGCGAAACCAGCTCCCTGATCTAAAGAGCCGAGGACTCAACAGGCGCGCCGGCAGAGATGTCGGCGCGCTCTGCTGTTCCGGCGGGAACTTCGAGAGCAGCATCCGCGGGCGGCGTGTTCGTTATCGGACACGGGTCGGCTCTGCACGGCGCCATCGTCGCCACACCAACCACCGTCCCCGCGCGGATCGAGATGAGGTCGAGCGGGATCAGCGTGTCCTTCATGTAGAACTGGCGGGGCGCGGCGTCCTTCCACACGAACAGCATCCCGTGGTCGGCCGCCAGCTTCTTCACGCCCATCAGCCCGTGCTCGCGCAATGCTTCCGTTGCGGCGACCTGCACGTGAAAGCGGTGCGTGCCGAACGTCACGTCCGTCGCGCGCGCGCCGACACAGGCACACAGAAGGGCCAGAGCGACGACCAACGACTTTTTCACGGGCACAATCTACGGCCGTGGTAGCGTTCCGCGTGATGCACGTCGCCGTGACCGCCGTCGGGGCCGACCGTCCGGGGATCGTCGCCGCCGTCAGCCGCGTTCTCTACGACGTCGGCGGCAACATCGAGGACTCCAGGATGGCGATCCTCGGTGGCCACTTCGCGATGGTGCTCATCGTTGCGCTTCCGGACGGCGCCGACCCGGAGAACCTGCAGCGCGCGCTCGCCGAGCCGGCCGGCGCGCTCGGTCTGATCACAACCGTGCGACCGGTCGCCGACGCGCCGCCGCCGCACGCGGGCGGGACGCCGTACGTCGTCAGCGTGTACGGCGCCGACAAGCCGGGGATCGTGTTGCAGATCTCCGAGGCGCTCGCGGCCGCGGAGGTCAACATCTGCGACCTTGCAACGCACGTGGTCGGCGACCAAGAGCCCGTCTACGTGATGATCCTCGAGGTCGACGTTCCCCCGGGTGCCGGCCCCGAGACGATCGGCAGCGCGCTCAAGGTGATCGGGTCGGAGCTCGGCGTGGACGTGGCCTTCAACCCGATGGAAGCCGACACGCTGTAGTGGCCGTCCGGCCCATCGTCCGTTACCCGGCGACCGTGCTGAAAGCACCCGCGGCATCTTTGGAGCCGGGTGATGAAGCAGTAGCGATCTGCAGCGACCTCGTCGACACGATGCGCGCGTCCCCCGCGTGCGTCGGCATCGCTGCACCACAGATCGGCGTCGCCGCGCGCGCATTCTGCATGGACGTGACCGGCCACCGGAAAGCGCGTTCTTGCAGCGGCCTCGTCGTCTTGATCAACCCCGAGATCGTGGCGCACGACGGTGCCAAGGTCGCACGAGAAGGCTGCATGAGCCTGCCCGACTGCACGGGCAACGTGAGGCGCGCGCTGACGGTCACCGTGCGGGGGACGACGCCGGAGGGAGCCGAGCGGGAGATCGTCGCCGACGCCTTCGAGGCGCGCGCGCTGCAGCACGAGATCGATCACCTCGACGGGCTGCTCTTCCTGGATCGCGTGTCCTCCCTGACCGCCGATCTCTTCCCGCGCAAGCGCTACAGCTAACCCACGTAGTTTGGATGGGGTATTCCCGCTCCCTATAATCCCGCGCGTACCCACACGGAAGGACGAGCAGCATGACGACGGGCGTCCGGATCGCCGCAGGCTTCGCCATCATGGGGATCGCGTTCGGCCTCGCAACGACCCGCGTCCGCTACTTGGTCGAGCTCCTGCTCCGCGGCCGGCGTGATCCGGAACGGTTCGAGTACATCCGGAATCCGACCAACATCAAGTACCACGCCGAGAAGGTGCTCGGGCAGAAGAAGCTGTTCCAGTGGGAGTTCCCCGGCACGCTGCACGCGCTGACGTTCTGGGGATTCCTCATCGTTCAGATCATGCTGATCGAGTCGGTCGGGGTCGCGCTCGCCTTGCTCGGGTTCACGATCATCCGAATCAAGAACACGCCGCGGCGCGAGGGGCGCAAGTCGCGCTTCTTCGGCTCCCACCTGTGGCAGGCGTACCTGATCCTCTTCATGATCTTCGGCGTCGTCTCGACCGTCGCCGTGGTGCGCGGCGCGCGCTGGGCGTTGCACACGTTGCCCTATCCCAACGCGTACCTCTCCCACGGCATCGGCAAGCTGCTTACGAATGCCGGCTACAGCCACTCGACGCTGCGCTACATCGAGGACGGCGCCCTGCTCCTCCACCTCGCCGTGGTGTTCACGTTCTTGCTGATCGTCGTCAACTCGAAGCACATGCACATCTTCACGTCGCCGTTCAACGTTGCGTTCGGCCGGCAGCCGCTCGCGCTGGGTCCGCTCCGCCCGATCGAGATCGACATGGAGAACGTGACTGAGGACACCGTTTTCGGGGTCGGCAAGGTCGAGGACTTCACGTGGAAGCAGCTCCTCGACGGCTTTACGTGCACCGAATGCGGCCGCTGCCAGTCGGTCTGTCCCGCGTGGAACACGGGCAAGACGCTGAACCCGAAATTCATCATCACGCAGACGCGTGACCACCTCTTCGAGAAAGCGCCGTACCTCCTCGGTGAGAAGGTCTGGGACATGAGCGCGCCGGGCGCCGACGACCCCGACAACCCGATGAACAAGAAGCTCGTCGGGGACGTGCACCTCGAGGAGTCGATCTGGGCGTGCGTCACGTGCGGCGCGTGCGTCTACGAATGCCCGGTCGATATCGAGCACGTCGACGCGATCGTCGATATGCGGCGCTCGCAAGTGATGATGGAATCGAGCTTCCCGCAAGAAGCCGGACTGATGCTCCGGAACCTCGAGAACTCGGGGAATCCGTGGGGCGAGGCTGCGCAGAAGCGTCTCGATTGGACGAAAGGCTTGGAAGAGCACATCGTCGTCGTCAACGGCCGCATCCCGGCCGACGCCGAGTACCTCTACTGGGTCGGCTGCGCCGGCGCGTTCGACGACCGCGCGAAGAAAGCGGTGCGCGCGTTCGCCGAGCTGATGGTCGAAGCCGGCGTCGCGTTCGCGATCCTCGGCCCGCAGGAGTCGTGCACCGGCGATCCCGCGCGCCGCATCGGCAACGAGTACCTCTTCCAGGAGATGGCGAAGCAGAACATCGCGCTCCTGAAGTCCAAGGGCGTCCGCAAGATCGTCGCGAGCTGCCCGCACTGCTTCAACTCCATCGGGCGCGAGTACCCACAGTTCGGCGGGACGTTCGAGGTGATCCACCACACCGACTTGCTCGCGCGTCTGATCAAAGACGGCAAGCTGAAGCCGCGTGAGAGCGTGAACGCGAAGGTCTCGTACCACGACCCGTGCTACCTGGCACGGCACAACGATGTGATCGAGCAGCCTCGCAACGTCCTGAACGCGGTCCCCGGCTTGGAGAGCCACGACCCACACAACTGCAAGCGGCGGACATTCTGCTGCGGCGCCGGCGGTTCGCGTCTTTGGATGGAAGAGACCGTGGGGACCCGCATCAACTCCGAGCGCTTCGGACGCGGTCCAGAAAGGCAAAGTGTCCGAGGACCTGCGCGTGCTCGACGTCGCGCAGCTGCTGCGGCAGAGCGTGAACGGGGCGTCGAAGGTCACGATCTCTGCCGCCCCGCCGGCCGCCGTCTCGACCCCCGGGGATCAGCACCAGCCGGGAGCCCCGGGCGCGTAGCCTCTCGGGACCTTCCGTATGATGGTGCCGTGACCGCACCCGAAACCACGTTCCAGACCACGGACGAGCCCGAGGCTCCCGAAGAGCCGGAAGGTCTCCGCTTCGACGACCCCTACTGGGACGACGCGTTCTGCGCATGGTGGGATCCGGCCCTTCGGACCTGCTGCTCGTAGGAGGAGGACGATGGCCGGGATCGCGCGTTGGGGCGTCTCCGTTCCGGTTTGGCGTCTCGATCGTGGGATGTTGGCGCGCGCATGGGATACCCCCGCGTTGCCGGGCGAGCGGGCCGCCGCGTCGGGCGACCAGGATGCGCTGACGCTGGGCGTCGAGGCCGCGCTGGAGTGCATGCGCGGCGGTGACACGTCGCAGATCGACGCGATCTACTTCGCCACAACCACCGCTCCGTACGCGGAGAAGCACGCGGCTGCCACCATCGCCGCCGTGCTCGACCTGCACGATGTCATGACCGTCGACGTCACCGGGACGATCCGCGCGGCGACGACCGCGGTGCGCACGGCGCTCGACGCGGTGCGATCCGGCGGCGCGCGCGCAGCGCTCGTCGTGGCCGCCGACATGCGTCCTGCCGAGCCGTCCACGTCGATGGAGCAGCTGTTCGGCGACGCGGCCGCTGCCGTCCTGATAACCGCCGACGGCCCCGTCTCCGTGATCGGGGAAGCCAGCGTCGCGGAAGAGTTCACCGGCCCGTGGCGCCGGGCGGGCGATCACTACGTCCACTCGTTCGACGGCAAGATCGAAACCGAGAGCTACGCGCGCGCGGTCGAGCGCGCGGTCACGGCGGCGCTGGCCGATGCCGGCGTATCGCCGGACGCAGTCTCGCGCTTCGCCGCGTATGCCCCAGACCCCCGCACATTCGCGACCACGGCGAAGCGCATCGGGTTCGCCCAAGCGAAGGATCGGCTCTTCTCGACGATCGGGAACACAGGCGCCGCGCACGCGCTGGTCGCGCTCGCAGGCGCGCTCGACGAGACGAGCCCCGGTGAGCACGTCGTCGTCGCCGCACAGGGCGAGGGAGCCGACGCCCTTGTCCTTGCGGCCGGTGCAGGCGTCGAGAGCGCGCGCCAGGTGTGGACGTTGCAGCGCGCGCTCGACGACAAGCGCGTCCTCCCGAGCTACGAGCGCTATCTCCGGTTCCGCAGGCTGCTCCCCGTGGACGAAGAGAACGAGCCGCCGTCGTCGACGATCCGCACCTGGCGCGATCGCGCGCAGGCGTTCGCGCTCTACGGCGTGCGGTGCAACGAGTGCGGGACGGTCCAGTTCCCCGCGAACCGCGCGTGCATCAGCTGCTCCGCGCTCGACAACATGACGCGCGTGCGTCTGCAGCGAACGGGAACGGTGTTCACATTCACGCTCGATCACCTCATCGCCGGCGAGTACCTCGAGACGCCGGTCCCGCGCGCGGTCGTTGACCTGGACGGCGGCGGCCGGATCTTCGTCGAGGTGACCGACTGCGAGGCGTCCGACGTAAAGGTCGGCATGCCGGTCGAGCTGACCTTCCGATTGATGCACGAAGGCGCAGGCTTCAAGAACTACTACTGGAAAGCCCGGCCGCGGAGGGACGTGTAGATGCCTGGGATCAAGGATCGCGTCGCGGTTGCCGGTGTCGGCGCAACACGCTTCACCGAGCACTACGAGAAGGACCAAGAGGACCTCCTCGTCGAGGCCGTCGAGGAGGCGTGCACCGACGCCGGGATCGAACGGAAGGACATCCAAGCGATCTGGTGCGGCGTGTACTACCGCTTCACCGGCTTAAGCGGAACGACGGCCGCCGACGCCTTGCGCCTGTACGGAATCCCCTCCACGCGGGTCGAGAACTACTGCGCCAGCGGCATGGACGCGTTCCGCAACGCGTGCTTCGCCGTCGCGGCCGGCGTGTACGACATCGTGCTCGCGTGCGGTGTCGAGAAGATCACCGACCAAGGCTCGCACGGGCTCCCGAACGTGCTCCGCGACTCGATCCCGCCCTTCATGCCGCCGGCGAGCGCCCCGGCGCTGTTCGCGATGGCGGCGACGCGCACGTTCGCGGAGCGCGGCTGGACGCGCGAAGACCTCGCGCGCGTTGCGGTCAAGAACCACGCCAACGGCGCCAAGCACCCCAAGGCACACTTCCGCCGCGAGATCACGATGGAGACGGCGCTCGAGGCGCCGATGATCGCTTGGCCGCTCGGACGGTTCGACTCCTGCGCGGTGTCCGACGGTGCGGCGGCCGTCATCATCACGACGCCCGAGATCGCGAAGAAGATGAATCACAAGGACGACTACGTCGTCGTGAAGGCGAACGGCCTCGCGGTGACGACTGCCTCACCGATGCACAACCCGGGCTTCGACTATCTCGGGTTCCCGGCGACCAGGATGGCGGCAAAGCAAGCGTACGACGAAGCCGGCATAACGGACCCCGCCCGGCAGATCTCGCTGGCCGAGGTGCACGACTGCTTCACGATCACCGAGATACTGAACTACGAGGATCTGGGGTTCTGCGAGCCCGGCGAAGGCGCGGCGTTCATCCGGGAGGGCCGCTCGGCCGCCGACGGCAACCTCCCCGTCAACCCGTCCGGAGGCCTCAAGTCGTTCGGTCATCCCATCGGAGCGACGGGGTGCCGCATGATCGGAGAGATCACGCGCCAGCTCCAGGGAAGGGCCGAGGGCGTCCAGGTTAAAGACCCAGAGCTCGGTCTCGCGCATAATCTTGGAGGACCGGGGGCGGTGTGCTCGGTCACGATCCTCGGACGGAACTGAGAGGGCGAGATGAAGGGCTTCAGCAACCTGCTGATGATCGCGGCTTCTTGCGCGGCGCAGGATTCGGGCTGATCGCGGGAGTGATCCTCTTCGGTGCACTCCTTCAGTGGTGGGACCGCGGCGTCGGTTTCCTGCCGCCGTACATCCGCGCCCTACAGAAGCCGTTCTAGCCCTCCCGGCCGGCGCGGGCGGTAAGGCATAATAGGCCGCCTTCCCGGAGAGGAGCCTTCACCTTGATCCTGTCCGACCGCGAGATCCGGCGCGCCATCGCCGATCGCACGCTCGTCATCGAGCCGTTCGACGCGTCGATGATCCAGCCGTCGAGCATCGACCTGCACGTCGACAGCCAGTTCCGCGTCTTCGACAACACGCGCTACCCCTTCATCGACGTCAGGAAGCCGATGGAAGACCTCACCTCGCTTCGAGAGGTGGCGCCCGACGAGCCGTTCATCCTTCACCCGGGCGAGTTCGTCCTCGGCAGCACGCTCGAGAAAGTCACGCTCGGCAACTCGATCGTCGCGCGCTTGGAAGGCAAAAGCTCGCTCGGGCGTCTCGGGTTGCTCATCCACTCGACCGCGGGCTTCGTCGACGCGGGATGGTCGGGACATCTCACGCTGGAGCTTTCCAACGTCGCGAACCTGCCGATCACCATCTACCCGGGGATGAAGATCGGACAGCTCTGCGTGTTCCAGATGACGTCGCCCGCCGAGCGGCCGTACGGAGAGACCGGCAAGTACCAAGGGCAACGCGGCCCGACGGCGTCGCGGTTCTTCATGGACTTCAAGGCGACGCGCGCAGCGCGCTCACGCGCTGCCTCGCGCGCGAACGGTAGGAAGATGAAGGGCGGGAAACGCGTCCGCTAGTATTTCCGGGCCTCATCGCGGATGTAGTTCAATGGCAGAATGAGAGCTTCCCAAGCTCTAGACGGGGGTTCGATTCCCCTCATCCGCTCCGGTTCAGCTCAGTGATGCGCGCGCGTGATGAACGACGCGAGGCCCCACACGAACACGACGAGCCCGATCGCCATGTTGATGAGCACCTTGCTCCGCGCCGGCGCGCGCCCAGGCCCCGGCGAGCTCGGCCGCACCACAGGACGCAACAGCGCCCACGCGTTCGCGGCAAGGAGCGCGCCGCCGAGGGCCATCACCAGTTCGGCCAAGATCTCTGGAAGCGGGATCACCGTGGAACCTCCTGCATCACCGGTTCGGGGAGCGCACCCGGCCCACCGACCGCCCGGTCGGCCACGATGATACCGATTCCCGCGAGGACGATCAGCGCGCCGCCGGCGAGCGTGAGGGCCGTCGGCTTCTCGGACAGCCACCACCACGCGTACAGCACGGCCGACGCCGGCTCCAGATAAAACAGCACACCGAGCTCCTGGGTCGGCAGCGCGCGCACGGCGTGGAAGAAAACGATGCCGAGCACCCCTGAATGCACCATCCCCAGCACGAGCAGCAGCGGGAGCCCGCGGCCGATCTGGTGCACGGAGGCGCCGGCGAGCGCGGGGGACAAGAGCACCGCGGCAACCCCGAGCTGCCACACGACGATCGCGGCCGGCTCGTAGTGCTCGGTCAGGAGCTTGCCCATCAAGATGAGGACTGCGAAGAGGACCGCGCTCCCGAACGCGGCGGCCAGGCCGAGCCCGTCGACGGAACCGATCTTCGGGATCGAGATCAACGCGATGCCGCCGAACGCAACGGCGAGCGCTCCGAGCGACGTCGCGCGCAACCGCTCGCGGAGGAAGAACGGCGCCGCGACGGCCCACAGCACGGGACCGATAAAGACGATCAGGATCGTCGTGTCGACGCCGATCCGCTTGTACGCGGCGAACAGCAGCGCCCAATGAACGCCGAGCACCAGCCCGGATGCGATCAGCAGGACCGGTCGCGCGCGCAGCCGGAGGTCGCCGAGCCGCTTGCGCACAGCAAGCCACCCCAACACGACGACGAAACCGAACGCCAGACGGAAGAAGACGATGACCGACGACGCGAGCGAGATCCGGTTGACGATCGAACCGATCGTCCCCCACGCGAGCGTGCAGCAGATGATCTCGAGTGTGCCTGCGCGCGGTCTCATAGTGAAGAAGGCCCTCGGGCGGGGCTTCATCACTGTAACCGGTGGCGCGCTAGAGCTGAGGCGCCGGGCCGCGCGCGCGGCGCCAGACGACGAGGCCGATCAACCCGAGAACCGCGAACGGCAGCGCCCAGAGCGCGGTGATCAGCGCCGCGCCGGCGAGACGGACGAGACCCGTCTTCGCGGTGTCCCACGCGCCGCCGAGCGACGGCCCTTCGTGCACGGTCGCGATCACCGTCACGCCGGGCTCCTGGAGGTGAACCGTCACGGTGCTGAACAGCGTGCGCGCGTCCAGGAACTTGACGCGGCCGGTGATCTGCTCGATCTGCCCTTCGACGTTCGAGAGCTGACCCTGCACGGCGAGCGTGTCCTTGATCGTCTTCGCCCGACCGAACAGCGCGAGCAGCACGTTCTGCTCTGCACGCAGGTTACGCAGCCTGCTCTGCAGGTCGACGTACTCCTGGCTCACGTCCTCGGTCGTCGTCGTGTCGCCGCGGACGACGCCGAGCGCGCGCATCGCGTTCGTCGCGTTGACGAAGTTCTGCGCTGGGATCCTGATCGTGATGTCCCCGATGGCCGGCTGGCGCGCGCTCCCGGTCGCTTGGTTCTGCTCGAGCGGCACCAGTTGCGGGGAGGGGACGCCACGCGTTGTCGGCCGTTCGCTCGATGCGATCCGGCGTTGCGGGCAACCCGCTCGAGTCGGCGCTCTGGCCTTGGACCGTCGGGCCCGCTACCGGCGCCGGCTCGGCCGTCCCTTCCTGCAGGGTTCCGGACGTCGTACCGGCGCCGGAAAGGGCCCGGTTCACGGCCATCGGACCTGCCGTCGTGGCCGGCTCCTTCTTCGCCGTCCTCGTGCCGACGGAGCCGACCGCAAGCGCGACAACTGCGAGCACCAGCATCGAAACGATCCCCCACCGGATCCGCTTGATCGTCCCGGGCGTCATAGCGCCTCCTCTTCGAAAGGTCGCCGGTTGGACGCCGGAAAGCCGCCGGCAGTTCCGCTATGCGCGCGCCAGGTTCTCGAACTTCGTGTACTGGCCGAGGAAGGCCAGGTTGATCGTGTCGGTCGGCCCGTTCCGGTGCTTCTCCACGATGATCTCGGCCTCGCCCTTCTTGTCCGACTCGTGGTCGTAGTAATCCTCGCGGTACACAAACATCACCACGTCGGCGTCTTGTTCGAGCGCGCCTGACTCACGCAGGTCGGCAAGGCGCGGCCGCCGCGGCTTGCCTCCGCCGCCTTGCTCGGGCTGACGGGACAGCTGCGATACGGCAACGACCGGAACCTCGAGCTCCTTCGCCAAGATCTTCAACGCGCGCGAGATGTCGGAGACTTCCTGCACGCGGTTCTCCGTGCGGCGGGTGGACTGCATCAGCTGGATGTAGTCCACGACGACCAGACCGAGGGAGCCCTCTTTCGCCTTCAGCCGGCGGCACTTCGCGCGGATCTCGCCCATCGTGATGGACGGCGTGTCGTCGACGTACAGCGGCGCTTCCGCGAGCCGCCCGACGGCCTGACTGACGCGCCGCCACTCCGCTTCTTGCATCTGGCCGCTTCGGATCTTCCGCGTATCGATGCGCGCCTCGGCGCAGATCATGCGCTGTACGATCTCCATCCAGCTCATCTCGAGCGAGAACAACACGCACGGAAGCTGCTCGTGCTGAGAGACGTGCTGCGCGATGTTCACGGCGAGCGTCGACTTTCCCATGGACGGGCGCGCGGCCACCAAGATCAGGTTGCCCTTCTGCATCCCCGACAAGAGGTGGTCGAGATCGGTGAACCCCGTCGGCACGCCGGTGACGTCCTCCTGACGGCGAGCGAGCATCTCGATGTGGTCCATCGTCTCGGACAGCAGGTTGCGCACGGGCATGAAGTCCTGATGGATCCGTCGCGAGGCAACGCCGAACATGATCTCTTCCGCGTGGTTCACCGCGTTCTCGACGTCGTCGGGGATGTCGTACGCCTCTTGCGCGATGATCGTCGCTGCGTCGATCAGGCGGCGAAGCGTCGCGTGGTCGGTGACGATGCGCGCGTAATAGGTGGCATTTGCTGCGATCGGAACCGACGCGACCAGCGTGTAGAGGTACGGCTTTCCTCCGACGGCTTCGAGCTGTCCTCTGCGTGCCAGCTCATCGGCAACGGTGATCGCGTCGGACGGTTCCCCCTGTGAGAACAGAGCGGAGATCGCCTCGCAGATCTTCTGATGCGCGTCGCGATAGAAATCCTCCGGCCGAAGGATCTCCAGCGCCTCGCCGACGGCGGTCTTGGAGATCAGCATCGAGCCGAGGACGGATTCTTCGGCTTCGAGATTGTGGGGCGGCACCCGCCCCGTCGAGGGCGCGTCGCGGACGGAACCGATCTGAG
>VAYV01000286.1 GCA_005883175.1 Actinomycetota bacterium | reverse complement strand
TCGGTGCGTCGCGGACGGATTCGGTCTCGGATCGGGTCGTGGCCAAGGAGCAACCGACCGACATCTTCTACGGTCCTGATTTCCAGGAGACGAAGATTCCGTTCGAGGATATCGCGGCTTTGCCGGTGGTTTCGGCCGCGTACCTCATCCGGGGATTTCCCGTCATGGCACCGACCCCCGAGGCGCTCGAGCTCTCGGCGCCGCATGGAACCGCGCTGCCGCGGCGGTTCTTCAAGCTGCTCGCCGGTCGCCTCCCCGATCCAGACCGGGCAGACGAAGTGACGATTACCTTCCGCACGGCGGATCGGTTCCACTGGAAGGTCGGCACGCACGTTCAGCTTGCGCTTCTTGATCGGTCGAGTGATCTCTTCGGGGGCAAGGTGAAACCAGGTCCCGTCGTCCTCGTGCGCGTGGTCGGCATCGATGTGGCGGCGGGGGATCTCGTCGGTGTCGCCGGGCCCGGCATGATGGCGACGCCCGCGTTCGAGCGAACGTATGCGCGAAGCGCGCTGACGCTCGACCTCGACACGTTCAAGCTCCGCAGGGGCGTCGCGGATCTCCGTGCTTTCGAGCAAGGCATCCGAGGCCTCAGTGGCGGGAAGGGCGTCATCTACTCGGAGATCCGGTCCGATCTCGAACAGGTGAAACGATCGTTCCACCTTGAAGCGCTCGCGTTGTGGATCACATGCGCCGTACTGGCCAGCGTTTCGCTTCTGATAGTCGGTCAATCGATCGCTCGTCAGTTGGTCCTGGACGCAGACGAATACCCCGCGCTGCGCGCATTGGGGATGACGCGAGTCGACCTCGCGATGCTGGGCATGCTGCGCGCCACCGTGATTGCGGCTGTGGCCACGGTCGTCGCGCTCGGCGTGGCGGCGATCGCTTCGATCGCGACCCCCTTTGGCCTCGCACGCGTCATCGAGCCGCAGCCCGGCATCTGGATCCCAGGCCACATCGTCGCAGTGGGTGCGGCGGCCGTCGTCCTCGGGGTGCTCGCGTGCTCGCTATTTCCATCATGGCGAGCGGCCCTTCTGGCGCGCCGCGAACCTCCTGCGAGCGCGCGGCCGTCGCTGCCTGCGCGCGCGCTCGGGTTCTTGACCAGCAGGCCTTCCCCCGCGATCGGCGCTCGGTTCGCGTTGGAGCCCGGCCGGGGCCGGACGGCCGTCCCCGTGCGGTCCTCTGTCACGGCCGCGGTCGTAGGCGTTGTCGTCCTCCTTGCGGCACTTTCGGTCGGCGTCAGCGTGAAGCATTTCGTAGCGACTCCGCGTCTCTATGGGTGGAACTGGGATGTGACGTACGACAGCGGGCACGTCGTCTCATTCGATCCGGCGTCGCAAGCTTTGAACGATCTCGTGGCGGATCCGGCGATCTCGGATGCGTCGGTCGGCGGTATCGGCGGCGCAACGTTCCGGCTTAACGGCATCGGGATGGACGGCATCACGCTGAACCCGGTTAAGGGCCACCTCGAGCCGACCATCCTCCAAGGGAGGTCGCCTGCAGGAGTTGATGAAGTCGCCGTCGGACGCAAGAGCCTGCAGCAGGCGCACGCGCGCATCGGCTCGATGGTGAGTGTCGGTGTCGTCGGCGAAGCGCGAACGTTACGCATGCGCGTCGTCGGCGTTGCCGTCTTTCCTTTCGATGACGACACGTCGACGGTGGGCGAGGGGCTATGGATGACCGCGGACGCGCTGAGGCGGATAATCCCCGGCGTCCCGCTCGACTCGGCCGTCGTTCGCTTCGCGCCGGGTGTCTCGAAGTCGACCGCCCTGAAGCATCTACAGGAACGATTTGAAGGAGATTTCGCAACCGCGAACGCCCCCGGTGGGGTCAAGGACTACAAACGCGTCTCCGAAGTGCCGCTCGTCCTCGCGGGCCTTCTGGCCTTGCTGGCATCGGGGACGGTCGCCCATCTTCTAACGTCGTCGCTCCGCCGCCGCCGACGCGACCTCGCGATCTTGAAGACGCTGGGGTTCGAGAAGAGGCAGGCGCGGGGAGTTGTGATATGGCAGGCAGCGGTTTTCACGGTCCTGGTGCTTTTAATCGCCGTTCCACTCGGTTTGATCGCGGGGCGATTGACCTGGAACGTCATCGCTCGTTACGGCGGGTTCGCTCCCGCGCCGGTGGTTCCGGCTGGCCAGTACGGGATCGTCTGCGGAGCGGCCCTTTTCATCGCCGGCCTGCTCGCTCTTCTGCCCGCACGCGCAGCGGCTCGGACGCCCCCGGCGGTCGTGCTGAGGACCGAGTGACGACCAGGCGAAAGGGGTGCTGGCCAACCTCAACGGAGTGTTGCCTGCACGCTCGGCTGCGCCTGGTCAGAGGGCTAGAGTGCAGGTGAGGGAGACCATGACAACCACCGCAGAACGGATCCAGCTGACGGACCTGAAGCCGGCGGAGCCCACGGGCGCGCGCCGGCCGCTCGGCCTTCTCGGGGCGCTGGCGGCCATCGGGCTGGCCGGCTGGAGCCTCGCGCTCGTCACCGGGTCGCCGACCGCAGGCGACTACGTCCGCGTCTCGGTCATCGCGCTGTGGGCCGTGTGCG
This sequence comes from Actinomycetota bacterium, assembly GCA_005883175.1. GTDB lineage: Bacteria > Actinomycetota > AC-67 > AC-67 > AC-67 > AC-67. Next base: position 373 of record VAYV01000286.1, on the reverse strand, counting down.
GGCTCAGCTTGGTGTGGCGCCGCCCCCGCGAGCCCATGGGGGTGCTGATCCTCGCTTTCGCGGGCATGGGCGCGCTGTGGGCCCTCGGCGCCGGACTCCGCGCGGACGCATCGGCCGGATCAGCGGTCAAGGATCTAGGGAGCGTCCTGCGCGCGCTCGGCCTCGGCCTCCTTCCGGCCATCGGGATGCACATCTTGTTCGGCCTTCCCGACGGCGTGATCGGGAAGCGGTCTCGGAGGATCACCGTCGTCGCCGGATACGTCCTGTCGCTCGGCGTCGCGGTCTATCTCTGGTCGCAGCGGCCGAAGCTTCCGTACTGGCCGGTCGCCGTCGCCGGAGCGCTCGCCTTCTTCGCCGGGGCGATCGCGTCGAC
>VAYV01000285.1 GCA_005883175.1 Actinomycetota bacterium | reverse complement strand
GCCGCGGGGTGAGATCCCGGATGCTTCTCACCCGCCCGCCGGCTGCCGGTTCCATCCCCGATGCCCGCAAGCGGTCGCGTCGTGCGGATGGCAGCCGGTCGACCTTGCCGATGCCATCGAAGAGCGATGGGCCGGCACCAGCGAGGACCGATTCGAGACCGAGCGGAAGCTCTTGAGCTCGATGACGCTCGGCGAACGCCGGCTGACTGCATCGGTCCCCGGCCAAACGGTGGAGACGAAGCAACTCCTGGAAACGGTGCTCGCAAGCAGACCCGGGATGCGTCAAGCAACGGGTGACGTCGCGGTCGAAGGGGACGAGGTTGTCGTCCGCTTCCCCGAGCCCGAGGAGCCGCCGCTTCGGCCGGTGGAGAACAGAGACGTGGCATGCGTCTTGTATCCGCCGTCGTGATCCTGCGCATCGGGTCGTCGCGCGCGCCGCGAGAACGATATAAATACCCCCACGGTCGTCCGGGTGGCTGTGTCGAGCAGCCGGCCGGGGCGCGATCTCGCGGATCGATACCTCCGCGCTCGCCGAGAAGGAGGGAGCAGGAATGATCGCGTTCAGCGCGCGAGACTGGGCTGCGACCGCGTTGTTCCTGACCGGCGCGCTCGTGCTGTTCGTCGTCGCGGTGGTGATCAGCAACCTGTTCCGGGTCGTGACGTCGTTGAAGGACCTCGTCGACGGAATCACATCCGAATCCGTCCCACTGATCGGTGAAGTAGGCAACACCGTCCGTGGAGTCAATAAGGAGCTCGAGCGCGTCGACTCTATCGTCGGCTCCGTGCAGCGCGTGGCCACGAACGTCGAGGTGATCTCCGACACGGTCCAGGCGGCCGTAACGAATCCGCTCGTGAAGATGCTCGCGTTCTTCGCCGGTATGCGGCGCGCCTCGCGAAAGATCAAGGAAGAGAAGTGATGCGACGCATCTTCTGGGGGCTCGTCGGGGTCGGCTTGGGTGTCGTCGTCGGCGCGCAGGTCGTCCGGTGGGCGAACAGGACGAAGGCGAAGTACTCGCCGCCCAACCTCGCGCGCGAGGCGGGGGGCAAGATCGCAGGCTTCGCCGATCGCCTCCGTGAAACGGTGCAGCTCGGGCTCGAGGAGATGGATCAAGCCGAGGCGGAGATCCGCGCCGAGCTGGGCCTCCCCCCGCAGTAAAGCGCCCAGGTTCTCCGCGAGCAGCCCGGTAGGATACGCGCCGTGAAGGGCGACGACATCCGCCGGACGTTCCTCGAGTTCTACCGAGAGCGGGACCACAAGATCTTCCCTTCGTTCTCGCTGATCCCCGAGGACCCGAGCCTTCTTTTCACCGTCGCAGGGATGGTCCCATTCAAGCCGTACTTCAGCGGCGAGCGGCCGGTGGAGTTCTTGCGCGCGGCGAGCTGTCAGAAGTCGATCCGCACGAACGACATCGAGAACGTCGGCCTCACGGCACGCCACCAGACCTTCTTCGAGATGCTCGGCAACTTCTCGTTCGGCGACTACTTCAAGGAGGACGCGATCCGCTGGGCCTGGGAGCTATCGACGGGCCCCTTCGGTCTCGATCCCGAACGCATCTGGGTCTCGACGTACGAAGACGACGACGATTCTGTTCAGATCTGGCGTGACGTCGTGGGTGTGCCGGCCGACCGGATCGTCCGCCGGGACGCCGACGACAACTTCTGGTGGATGGGCGTCGCCGGCCCCGGCGGGCCGTGCTCCGAGCTCTTCTACGACCGCGGTCCGAAGTACGGCGACGTCGAAGGGTTCCAAGACGGCGACCGGATCATGGAGTTCTACAACCTGGTCTTCACTGAGTTCCAGGTCGACGACGAGGGCCACCGCATCGCCGACCTTCCCAAGCGGAACGTCGACACGGGCTTGGGGCTCGAGCGGCTGGCACAGATCCTGCAGGACGTTCCGACCGCATACGACACGGACCTGCTGCGCCCCATCGTTGCGCGCGCGGAGAAGGTGACCTCGAGGCGGTACGGCGAGAACGAGAAGGCCGACGTCTCGCTCAGGATCATCGCCGAGCACGCGCGCGCCGGAGCTTTCTTGATCGGCGACGGCGTTATCCCCGGCAATGAGGGACGCGGGTACGTCCTTCGGCGTTTGCTTCGACGCGCGGTCCGTCACGCGAGGCTGCTCGGCGTGGATCGCACCGTCATGGCAGAGATGGTCGACGCGGTCGTCGAGACGATGGGGGAGGCGTACCCGGACCTCGCAGCCGCGCGCGCCTACATCGAGCAGGTCGTCACCGGTGAGGAGGAAGGGTTCCATCAAACGTTGCGCCTCGGCATGTCGCTCCTCGACTCTGAGATCGATATCGCGCGCGATGCGGGCGCGACGAGGCTGCCGGGCGATGTCGCGTTCAAGCTGCACGACACGTACGGGTTCCCGTTCGAGCTAACGCTCGAGATCGCACGGGACGCCGGCCTCGAGATCGACCGCGCCGACTTCGAGGTCCTGATGGACGAGCAGCGTGCGCGTGCGCGAAGCGACCGGCGCGCGAAGCTGGACCTAACGGATAGCGAGGCGCTGACGCGCGTCCTGTCCGAGTCCGGCTCCAGCCTCTTCACCGGCTACGAGCGAATGGAGCAGGAGGCGAAGGTCATCGGAATCGTGCGCGCCGGCGAGCAGGTCCCCTCGGCAGGGGAAGGCGACGCGGTCGAAGTCGTCCTGGATGCGACCCCGTTCTACCCGGAGGGAGGCGGCCAGGTCGGCGACCACGGCGTCATCGAGGTCGACGGTGCGCGCCTCGAAGTCGTGGACACGCAACGGCGGCTCGGCGATCTCATCGTGCATACGGCCACGGTCGCGCGCGGGGAGGTGCACGCCGGCACGCCGGCCTTCGCGCGCGTCGATCCCGCGTGGCGCGCCGCGACCGAGCGGAGCCACTCGGCGACGCACATCGTCCACGCGACGCTGCGCCAAACGTTGGGCGAGCAGTCGCGCCAAGCGGGATCGCTGGTCGAGCGATGGCCGAGGCGCGCTCACGCGGTGCCCTCATGCTGTTCGAGGAGAAGTACGGCGACTTCGTGCGCATCGTCGAGATCGGGAACTATTCGATCGAGCTGTGCGGGGGAACGCACGTCACACGAACGAGCGACGTCGGCGTGGTCAAGATCCTAGGCGAGTCGTCGATCGGCTCGAACCTGCGCCGGATCGAAGCGCTGACCGGCACCGCGGCGATCGAGGACTTCCGCAACGCGCGCGCGGTGCTCGACCGGATCGCGGCGCTGTTGAAGACGTCGCCGGAAGATGCACCCGGGCGGATCGAGCGGTTGCTCGCGGATCTCAAAGCGGCCGAGCAACAGATCAAGAAGGCGCAGAGCGCAGGGCAGAAAGAAGAGGCGGCGGAGCTCGCCTCGAAGGCCGAACGGATCGGCACGACGTCGTTCGTCGCGGGAGAAGTTCCCGGGCGCGCAGTCGGCGAACTTCAAAAGCTGGCGGTCGCCGTGCGCGACGCGATCGGTGCGCCGGCGGCCGTCGTGTTGGGGTCGGCGGCCGATGGGCGCGCGGGAATCGTGGCAGCGGTGGACAAGGGAACCGCAACATCCGGGACGAAAGCCGCGGCCTTGATCGCGCAAGCGGCGAAGGCGATCGGGGGAGGAGCAGGCGGCCGAGACGACGTCGCGACCGGCGGCGGGAAGAACGTCGACGGTTTGGCCGAAGCGCTCCGGCTTGCGCGCGCAGCGGCGGAAGAGCTATTCCGCTGAGTATGCCGCGCGCGCTCGGCGTCGACCTGGGGACCAGACGGATCGGGCTCGCCATCTCGGATGCGCGCGGCAAAGTCGCGACGCCGTATGCGACGCTTGAGCGCACGAACGACGAGCACGATGCGAATGCGATCGCGGAAGTCGCGTCGGCGGAAGAAGCGAAGCTGATCGTGCTCGGCCATCCGTTGATGCTCGACGGCACTCGCGGCGACGCGGCAGCGGTTGCGGAAGCGTTCGCCGCGAAGCTGAAAGAGTCGGGCATCCGTGTGACCTTGTGGGACGAGCGCCTTACTACGAAACAAGCGGAGAGCAGCTTGAAGCGCCGCGGCATGAAGGGTCGCGAGCGGCGCGCGGTTGTCGATAAGGTCGCGGCACAGGTTCTCCTGCAGTCCTACCTCGACACCAAGCGCTGAGGATCCGTGTTAGAGGAAACCGAGGTCAACGAAGAGCCGCCCCCACCGGCGCCACCGAAACGACGGCGCCGCAGGCGGATCCTCGCCGTTCTGCTCCTCTTGTTCATCCTGCTCGTCGGCACCGGCGCAGGCTACGTCTGGTGGGCGATGGGCGGCAGCGCGAACGGGGCCCCTGTTCGCGTCATCATCCCCGAAGGAGCAAGCGGAAGCGAGATCGCCGCGATCTTGCAGCGTGCCAAGGTGGTGCGCTCCGGGTTCATCTTCCGACTGGTCGCGCGCCTCCGCGGGGTCTCGACCGACCTCAAGCCCGGCGCGTACGACCTGACGACCGGCATGGGCGTGACGAAAGCACTGAACGCGCTACGCACCGGCGTCCCCTTGAAGGTCTTCCGCGTGACGATCCCGGAGGGGAAGACGATCCCCGAGATCGCTGCGATCGTGGGCAAGGACACGAAGATCACCGCGGCGCAGTTCCTCGCCGCCGTTCACAGCGGAAGGCACCGGCTTCCCATCATGCCGAAGGGCTCCACGAACCTCGAGGGGCTGCTCTTCCCGAAGACCTACGAGATCGTAGAGAAGACCTCCGCCGACGACCTCGTCGACATGATGCTGAATCAGTTCACCCTGGAGACGGCCGGCCTGGACTTCTCCAAGGCGGCGGCTCATCACATCACGCCGTACCAGCTGGTGATCGTCGCGAGCTTGATCGAGCGGGAAGCGAAGGTCGAGCGCGACCGGCCGCTGATCGCGTCGGTGATCTACAACCGGCTCGCTCGTCCGATGCGCTTGCAGATCGACGCGACGGTGGAGTACGCCATCCTGCTTCAGACCGGGCACTACAAGTTCCCGCTGACCACGGACGACTACACGAACGTGCACTCCGCGTACAACACGTACCTGCACGACGGGCTGCCGCCCGGGCCGATCGCGTCGCCTGGGCTCGCGGCCTTGCAAGCGGCGTTGAGCCCCGCGAACACCAACTACTACTACTACGTGCTCACGTCCGATCAACGCTCCCACTGCTTCGCACGCGACCAAGCGGAATTCAACCGCTGCCGGAACGCTGCATGAGCGCGCGCAAGCTGGCCTGCATCATCGGCTGGCCGGTCGCGCGGAGCCTCTCACCCGCGATCCATAACGCCGCGTTCGCAGCGCTCGGCCTCGACTGGACCTACGTGCCGCTTGCCGTGCGACCCGGCGCGATCGAGGAAGGCATGGGCCTCGTGCACGAGCTCGGCGTCGAAGGCGCCAACGTCACGATGCCGCATAAGCAGACAGTTATCCCTTTCCTCGAGCGGCTCGAAGGAGACGCGCAGACCCTCGGCGCGGTGAACACGATCGTACGAGAGGGCTCCGCGCTCGTGGGCTTCAACACCGACGGGGCCGGGTTCCTCGCCGCGATCCGAGATGAGGCCGCGTTCGATCCGAGCGGGAAGCGCGCGCTGGTGCTCGGCGCCG
>VAYV01000284.1 GCA_005883175.1 Actinomycetota bacterium | reverse complement strand
GTCTCTTGGTTGAAGATCGTCGCGCCGGTCACGTCGGTCGGCAGGAGGTCGGGCGTGAACTGGATGCGGCGCCAGTCGCTTCCGATCGAGCGCGCGATGGTCTTGGCGAGCAGCGTCTTCCCCACGCCCGGAACGTCTTCGATCAGGAGATGCCCTTCGGCGAGCAGGCACGTCAGTGCCAGGCGGATCTGCGGGCCTTTCCCTTGGATGACGCGCTCGACGTTCTCGGCGATCCGGTTGAAGACCGCGGGGAAATCGCCGTTCGAACTTGTCTTTCGCTGGGCCACGATCGTGCTCTCCCGCCGGGTTCAGTCAGGGTACCCCGGCCACCGAGCGTCCGCCACGGCCGTTCGGACGGTTCAGATCGTTCTCAGGAAAGCCGCTCGATGATCATGGCCATGCCCTGGCCGCCGCCGACGCACATCGTCTCGAGGCCGATGGTCTTGTTCTTCTCGCGGAGACCGTTCAGCAGGGTGCACATGATGCGCGCGCCGGTCATGCCGTACGGATGACCGAGGGCGATCGCTCCGCCGTTCGGGTTGACCCGCTCATCGAACGCATCGATACCGACCTCGCGGCACACGGGGATGACCTGGGCGGCGAACGCCTCGTTGAGCTCGAACTGCTCGATGTCGCCGATCGACATCCCTGCCCGTTTCAGGACCGTCTTCACGGCCTCGATCGGCCCGACGCCCATGATCTCGGGGTCGATGCCGGAAACCGCCGTCGCGATGATGCGCGCGATCGGCGAGATCCCCAGCTGGCGCGCGCGCTCGTCACTCATGATCACGACGGCCGCAGCGCCGTCGTTCAGCGGGCACGCGTTGCCGGCCGTGACCTTGCCGTCGGGCTTGAACGCAGGTTTGAGCTCGGCCAGCTTCTCCAGCGTCGTGCCTGCGCGCGGCCCGTCGTCTTTGGAAACGACGGTTCCGTCGACCTTCGTGTACGGCGAGATCTCGTTGTCGAAGAAACCGCGTTCCTGGGCAGCGACGGCCCGGTCCTGCGATCGCTTGGCGAACTTGTCCATCTCCTCGCGAGACACGTTGAAGCGCTCGGCGACGTTCTCGGCCGTCATGCCCATCGGCATGTAGACCTGGGTGAACGTCGTGCCGCCTTGGCCCGGGTGGAACGCGGCCATGTCGCGCGGCAGTTGCGGCACGCGCGTGATCGACTCCAAGCCGCCTGCGATGAACGCGTCTCCCTCGCCGGCCTTGATCGCATGGAAAGCCATGCGCTGGGTTTGAAGGCTGGATGCGCAGAAGCGGTTGACGGTCGCACCCGGGACGGTGTCCGGCAGCCCGGCGAGCAGCGCGACGCGGCGCCCCACGTTCATCCCCTGCTCCTCCTCGGGGAACCCGCAGCCGATGTACACGTCTTCGATCTCTGCGCCATTCAGCTCGGGGACCTTTTCGAGCGCCTTCTGGATGGCGAATGCGCCGAGATCGTCCGGGCGCACGTCGATGAACGAGCCCTTGGTTGCGCGGCCGATCGGTGTGCGTGCCGCCGAGACGATGACTGCGTCGGGCATGGGAGGTCCTCCTCGCTGGCGCTGGGGCTCCATTCAAACGCCAGCCGGGCGGCCCGCGCCAATCGCTACGACGTCGCGTTCAGGCGCGCGCGCGTCACCGGGCCGAGGAAGCCGGTGGCCGAGATGTGGTGCGCGCGTTGGTAGCGCTCCAGCGAGTCGCGGGTGATGGGCCCGAAGTAGTTCGACATCGCAGCGGTCTTCGGGAAGAAGCCGGCACCACGCAGACGCTCCTGCAAGAAGTGAACGGCCGCGTTGGTCGTGCCGGGAGCCATGTCGAACGTGAACCGGAACCGCCCCCCGGCCGCCAGCAATCGGAACCAATCGCTCGGCAGGCCAAACGCGTACTGGAACGAGCTCGCAGAAACGCGAACCGCGCCGCGAGACCCGTAGATCACCAGCGAGAGCGTGCGTCCGCCGAAGTCGCCTCGGCCGTCCCGCCTTACCGAGCCGACGCCCACGAACGATCCGACCGACGGCCACCGCGCCTGGATCTGAGACCCCGAGATCGTTTGACTCCACGAGTGCAGTGGAGCTCCTGCGTCCCAGGGATCCGGCCTCGGCGCGAGGTACGGCACGCCGCCGGACGTCGTGTACCCACCCGTCGAGGATGAGTATTCGGCCAAGATAGGTTTGCCTCTGTAGGTCATGATGTAGCCGGCGGTCGACCACGCCGCGACGTTGGAAGAGTGGCTCTCAAGGACTTGGAACGTCCCGTTCTTCGTCCACGCGTAGCCACCAAAGACCTGGCACGCGGTGCTCGCGCAGATGTCGTGGTTCCGGTGGTTGGCGCGCGCGACGGCGGCGACGCGCAACGCGTACGTCCGCGCGGCCACTGCTTGTGACTTGAGCGCGTTCATCGGCCACCAAGCGGGCATCTCTCGGGGGACGACCTCGGCGACGTAGCGCTCGAGATCGACGGTGTCGATCACATCGAGTCCCCGTCCGGAAGGAACAAGATCGATCGTCCCTTTGTACCAACGGGTCGTCGTCGATCCCACGACGCCGGCCATGTGCGCTCCCGAGAGACGAACCGTACGCGGCGCGACGACGCGCACCTTGTGCCATGGTCCCGTGGGCGACGAGGCAACCTCGACCGCTATCGCGGAGCCGGCCCGCCCGATCAAGAAGTAGACGCCACCGCGTTTCGTCCACGCGACGGTCTTGCCGCCGGTGGCGATGAGCGCGCGAGAATCGCCCTTCACGACAACGCTCTTCGCGTGTCG
>VAYV01000283.1 GCA_005883175.1 Actinomycetota bacterium | reverse complement strand
CAGCTGCGGCCTGGAACAGCGGTTCCCCCGGTGCCGGCACGGCGAATTTTTCGTACAGCGCTTTCGCCTCGTTCTCGTCGACCGCATTCGCGAACGCGTAGCGGAACTGGTCGTAGGTGAGCGGAACGGCGCGGTGCCGGTTGTTGGGGTTCTTGAGGACCGGCGAGGACGACCGCAGGGCTGAGATCGGAAGCGGCAACACACCTCGGAACGGCGCGGGCGAGATCGCAACCGATACGGCAGAAAGACCGCGTCCCGCCAGGATCTCGGTCATGAGTCCGCCGAAAGAGTGTCCGATGATGGCGGGCTTCTTCTTCAAGCTCGATGCGATCTCACCGAAGTGATCGGCGACCTCTGCAATCGATTTCTTCGCAAATACCTCGGGGTGCTGCTTGGCTTCTTCGACGGTGTCGGGATCGTCCGGCCAGCCTGGTGTGAGCGCGGCGAACCCTTCGGACTCGAACAACTTCGCCCATGGATCCCAGCTGCTCCCCAGGAGCCACAATCCGTGTACGAACATGACCGGCTGCTTGCCGGATGCGTTCGCGTTATCGATCTGGGTCTGCTCGGGTTTTGTAACCGTTGTCATTGCGTCCCCCTCTCTTTGGCGACTCGGAGAGCCGCTCGGGTGGTCCAGCCACCTTCGACGTTGACGTTGATCGTCTCATGGTGGGCGCGCGCGCTGGGCGAGACACCCTTCATCGGTAACCGGCGATGGAGCCAGTTGCTCTTGCATCATCGACCTCCCTATGGAGCCACAAGCCCGCGGCGTGTTTCGCGCAGTGCCACAGTTGCCGCATCGTGGATCGGATCATCGGTGTCGTACGGCTGATGATGTGGGTGAGGAATCGTTTCGATCAGGAGCGCGACCTCATCGATGTAGCACCAGCTCCATTCCTCGTCCGGCTCGAACGAGGAAGCGATGGGGTGTGCTTCCGCTGCCGCGTGTTTCGACGCGTGACGGCTCGGCGACGAGTCACAGCAGCCCACCCGCCCGCATATAAGGCACATGCGAAGGTGGACCCATCGTCCACCAGAATCCATGCAATCGGAGCAGCCGACCATACTGCTCGGCGTGACCTCTTTGATCTGGTCGAGGTGCGTGCACTGATTCATCGCGATCTCCAGAGTTGTCGCGATCTAGGGGAGGCGCTCGACCGCGCACTGTGCCCGCGGAGCCGCCGACGAACTGTGTGGTCATCCTACGGCTCTGGCTATGCGAGATGGAAGTGAACTCTTGTTGCGCTCTTTGGCCACAACCGCGTTCGTGGTCTTCTTTGTACGAAGGTAAACTGGTTCGGTGAACGTCGAGCGCGCGCGCGAGCTTCTGAGTACGGAACGTGAACGGATCGAGCGCGCGCTGGGTTCGCTCGCGCGGGAGGATGACTCGGAAGTCAACGACCCGACCGATCCTGGAAACGTGGCGTCGGAGCTTTCGCAAGCCGAATTCGACGAAGGACGTGGCGAAGATCTGCGCGCGCAGCTAGCGGCGGTCGAACGCGCACAGCAACGGCTCGCGGCGGGAACCTACGGCCTATCGATCGAGAGCGGGAAGCCGATCCCCGACGCGCGGCTCGAAGCGATCCCGACGGCCGAGCGCACCGTGGATGAAGAGCGCGCGCGCTCCAACGGTAATTGATTCGGGGCCACTCATGACCGCGCGCGAAGCCCCTCGACCGTTCCGGCCACCGTGGCCGATCAATCAGTTCGTGTTGCCACGAGGGCTGCTCGGACGGATCGCCGGGGAGGCCATGTCCTTCTTCAACGCGTCCATCGAAGCCAGGGCGATCGGGCTGCTCGACCTGACGGGAGACGAGCGCGTGCTCGAGATCGGCTTCGGCCCCGGCGTCGGCATCCGGATGCTGGCCGAGCGGCTCGGGCGCGGCCGGATCGCAGGCATCGACCCTTCGCAGACCATGATCGACATGGCGAGCAGCCGCAATCGGCGCGCCATCGCAGACGGCACGGTCGACCTTCGAAAAGGCCTCGTGTCGCATCTGCCGTGGCCCGACGCATCGTTCGACGGGATCCTCAGCACGAACAACGTGCAACTGTGGGAGTCGGTCGGATCGGATCTAAAGGAAGTGGCGCGCGTGCTTGCGCCCGGTGGACGGGTCGCGATCGCCGTCTACGCCTGGATCGCCCCGCGTGGCGGCCCCCCTTTCGACGAATACCTGCGCGACGCTCTCGCAGCAGCCGGGCTCGTCGACATAAAGGTCTGGCGAGAGTGGGTGCGGGTCGGCCCCGCGCTCCTTGCGCGCGCGGTGAAGCGAAGCCTGATCTGAGCAGACGCTTCAGGACGTGTGTTGAAGAGTGACCGGGGGGACGTACTCGCCAACGTATGACCGAACCCAGAAGACCCCGCTCTGTTTGCGTTCGGCCCGCGTCGCGAATCGGTAGTGATACAGCGTGGCGCGAACGTAACGCGGCGGCTGATCGGGGAACGGATTCTTGCGCAACAGAGCGAGCATGGGTCGATCGTTCCGCATCAGCTTGGCGAGGAACGGCATGAACCAGCCTTGCGCGTACGCAGGCGACAGCGCCGCGAACCACATCAACCAGTCCAAGCGCAGGTGGTACGGCGCGACTTGGGGTGGTCGTCGCCTGACGTCGCCGGGCTTCCCCTTGAACTCGTACTCGCGCCACTCGGTGGCGGACGTGATCGTCGTGTCGAGCGTCCCTTCCACGATGACTTCGTCTCGTTCGCGCGTCACGCTGCCGAAGGCACCGTAGGTATTCACGAGGTGCAGCGAGTTGAAGCTCGCATTCATCGACTGCGTCGGCGAGGCCATGTTCTTAGTAGGCCAGTAGCTGAGGAACACGACGAGCGCGCCTACCCCCAGAACGATAACCATGAACCACAGCGGGCCCGCCACGTGATGCGCCGGCGAGAGACGGAAGATCGCGCGCAACCAGGCGTCGTCGAAGACGGAGCGAAGAGGCCGAACGGCGCGACGAGCTGAGCGAAATGATTGCCGACCACTTCGATCCGGTGCAGCGGCTTCGGGAGCAGATGGAACCAACGGCTGAACGGATTCGGCATCGGCTGCGTCTCGTGGTGGTAGTAGAGGCACGTGAGGTCCCGCCAGCAACGGTCCCCTCTCAGCTTGATCAGCCCGGCACCGAACTCCAAGCGGAACAGCAGCCATCGCATCAGCCAAAGGATCACGACCGGCGGCGCCCACCGAGAGACCCCGAGGAAGATCGCGAGGAACCCCGCCTCCAACAACAGCGATTCCCAGCCGAACCCGTAGAAGATCTGCCCGACGTTCATGATCGAGAGGTACAGCACCCACATCGCGACCCACACAAGGATGTTGACCGGTTCGGGCGCGCGCTCTGGGAGCGTCAGCACTGCGCTCGCCGCAAGGATGATGCCGCTCCAGGAGACGATGACGAGCAGCCGGTCGGAGTACTTCACGTGGAACACGCTCGGTGCGTGGCGCAACGTCGTTCTCGCAAGGAACCGCGGGGCAGGCAACAAGCCGCGTTCACCGAGCAGCGGGCGGAACTGTCTGAGCGCAACCAGGAACGCGATGAGGTAGACGAGAGCGATTCCCCGCTGGAGAACGAATCGGCCGAGCCAATAGTGCTCGGCCCAGAGCCGGTTCATCGGCGGCTCGTCAAGCCCCAGGAAGCGACGACGCCTTCAACCCGGAGCGCCAGCACGTAATCGATCTCGATCGACCGATACTGGCGGAACTTCTTTTGGAGCACGCCGATCGCGCGCTCGAACTCTTTGCCGCGCTCCAGCTTGTACGCACGCGCTCTCAGGATCACACCGTGCAGACCGCGCCAACTCTCCGCGTAATCGTCGAACGCCACCGATGCGCGCGGGCGCGCGCGGAGGTTCGTCGCGGTCCGGCCCCCGCGGTCGGTGCCGACGTAGAACGTGCGAGCTTTCGCGTCGCACGCGGGCGATACCGGCGCGGTGTGCGGATGCCCGTCGGCGCCGACCGAACCAACGTGGCAAACGCGTGCGCGCTCGACGTACGCCCGCTCCTTAGCGTTGAGGTTCTTCTTCATTACAACCCTCCGCTCGCGCGATCGCGCGAGGATTCCATTCAACTAGCCGATCGGTTTCGCGAACGATTGGCGGAGTCCTTCTCCTGGCTCGTTCGAGTATGAACGCCCGACAATTAGCGTTCGACGCTCGCTCTTCGTGGCACGAAGACCCTCACGATTAACGTCGGACTAGGCGCAGAAACCGGACTGCTTGCGGTCACGCCAATCATCGTTGACGGTCTGCCTACTCTCAAGTTGGACCGGCCCACTACACGGCAGCACGGGGGCGTTGAGTTGGGGCTTTACGATCCCAACGCGCCAGACGCAACCGAAACTCTCGCACTACTCGAATACCTGGCCGGGCTCGGCGCAACGAAGGAGGATCTCACCGAGTTCCGCAACGAGCTCCCGGGGCTCGCATCGGTTCTCAAGCTCCGATCGGGACGCGACTTGCTCACGCTCGATGAAACAGTCGCGCGTTCCGGGCTTTCCGAAGATCTCGTGTTGCGGATCAACCGGGCCGCCGGGTTCCCCGATCCCGAACCGGGCGCGCGCAGCTTCTCGGAAAGACAGGCGGATCTGCTCGCCACGTTCGCGTCCGCCGAGCGCGTGTTCGGACGTGACGCGATCATCCAGCTCACGCGCGTGCTCGGGTCGGCTACCGAGCGGATCGCCGAGGCGGTCGTGTCCGCCTTCCTCATCAACGTCCAGGCACCCATCGTCGCCGAACGCGAAGACCCGCTCGCGATCGCGCGCGCGAACACGGCGGCTGCAGACTTGATACCGCTCATGATGGCACTCATCGACGAGATGCTCCGTAGCCATCTCATCGCGGCGCGCCGAACGTTCCGCGGTACGCTCGACGGCGATGACGCAGCGTCTGGGGCTTGCGGACCTGGGAGCGGTGCTCGGCGCGTTTGAAGATCGCGCGATCGCCAGCGTACGGGAGCAAGGCGGCCGGGTCGTAAAGCTCATCGGCGACGAAGTCATGTTCGTCTCGTCCGATCCCAGGGCGGCCGCACTCGTGGCCGTTGACGTGCGCGCGGCGTTCGCGTCGCACCCAGTTGTTCCGGGCGT
>VAYV01000228.1 GCA_005883175.1 Actinomycetota bacterium | reverse complement strand
ATTTCTCGACCATCGCGCGCACGTCCCGTTGTCCGATCCGGCGACCTTTGCGGTTGTAGAACAGCGCCGCGGGCGGAGAACCTTCCCGCATCGTCCGGCCGCGCGCATGCGTGATGTACCGGCGGAGCGAGTCCATGCCAGGCTGCCCGAGCGGAACCAAGCGCTCTTTCCTGCCCTTCCCGAAGACCCGGAGGCGCGCGGCGGCGAAGTCCACATCTTCAAGGTCCAGCGCCGCGAGCTCGCCGACACGGACCCCGGCCCCGTACAGGATCTCGAGGAGCGCTCGATCGCGCGTACCGAACGGATCGTCGTCGGGCGGCAAGTCGAGCAGCCGATCGACCTGGGACGACTTGATGACTTGCGGGAGCGTACGCGCGCGCTTGGGCGCCGTGACGAGCGCCGCGGGATTGTCCGGCCGAAGCTTCCGCCTGACGACGAACCGGTAGTACGTGCGCAGGCAGGACGCTTTGCGCGCGATGCTGGTGCGCGCGTCACCGAGCGTCATCCGCTGCGCGAGGAAACGCCGGATCGCCTTCGCGTCCGCCCGCAACGGGTCGACGTGAAGGCGCGCGCAGAACTCGATGAACTGCGCGAGATCGCGCCGGTACGCGGCGACGGTGTTCTGGGACAGGTTCCGTTCGCCGCCGAGGTGGCGAAGGAAATCCTCGACGGCGTCCCCAGACCTGCGGACCCCCGCGGTAGCTGCCACGAACACTCCTCGTGATGAGCGGGGTTTTCTTGTCTCACTATCGGCGGGCGCCTCCCGGGGGTCAAGGAGCCCCGGGTCAGGTCCGCCGGTATCCGCCCAGCTCGCGCTCGACGGCGCCTCCGAGCTCGAGGCGTCCCAATGCCCTCGCGACCGTGAGTGGGTCCTCGCCCAGGAGACGGGCAAGGCCGTCGGGATTCGCCGGGCGGGTCTTCAAGGCGTCCAAGATCTTCGATTCGAGCAGCCCGAAACGCGACATGCCGGCCTCGGCCAACCGTTGAGCTAACGCCTCAAGAACGTCTCCGGCGTTCGCACACAGCGCCGCGCCGTCTCGGAGCAGCTGATGAGGCCCGGTCGAAAGCTCCGACCGGACGTCGCCGGGAACGGCGAGGACGTCGCGGCCGTAGTCCTGGCACGCCTTGATCGTCGTCATCGCGCCGCTCCGTTCCCCCCGCGACTGCACGAGGATCGTCCCGAGAGACAACGCGGCGATGATCCGGTTGCGTGCTTTGAAGTGGTGCTTGCGCGCGCCGGCTCCCGGCGGAAGCTCGGAGATCACGGCGCCCGAACCGATGATGCGCCGGTACAGCGGACGGTTCACCATCGGATACGGTCGATCCACTCCCGTTCCAAGCACCGCGATGGTCTTGCCTCCCACGCTCAGCGCACCCTCGTGCGCAGCGGCGTCGATCCCGCGTGCCATCCCGCTTACGACGCAGATCCCGAGCGACGCGAGCTCGGCGGCGAGCTTCCGCGCAACGTCGAGCCCGTACGAGGTCGGCCCGCGCGCGCCGATGATCGCGACCGGCGGCCCCAGAGCGTCGAGCGGCTCGCCGAGAGCCCACAGCTGCCGCACCGGAGGGTCGATCGTCGCGAGCACGGGCGGAAACTCGCCGTCGCCGGGTACGAGCCGGCGTGCCGCCCCCTCGGTCACGTCGCCGAATCTGATACGCGGTAGTCGAGCGCTTCCTCGACGTGATCTCTCGTAACTTCGTCGACCCCGGCGAGATCGGCGATCGTTCGCGCGACCCTGATCACGCGATGGGCACCGCGCGCGCTCAGCGACTGGCGCTCGATCGCGACCTCGACCGCCGTGCGCGCTGCCGCTTGCAGCCGGCACGTCTTGTCGATATCGCGCGGAGGCACGTCGGCGTTCGACCGGGGGCCCCCTGGGCCGTAGCGCAGCCGTTGGCGTTCGCGCGAGTCGGCGACCTGTGCTGCGAGCGTTACCGACGTTTCACCCGCCGGAAGCTCGAACAGCTCTTTCCGCTTGATGCGTGCGACCGTGCACTGGAGGTCGATGCGGTCGATCACCGGTCCGCGCAACCGGCTCTTGTACCCGTCCTTCGGACCTGGCAAGCACGAACAGCCCTTCACTTCGTCGCCGTCGTACCCGCACGGGCACGGGTTCGCGGCCGCGATCAGCTGGAAGCGCGCCGGATACGTCACGGCCCAGCGCGCGCGCACGATGCGGATGACTCCGTCTTCGAGCGGCTGGCGCAGCGCTTGCAGCGTTTCACGCCGAAACTCCGCGAACTCGTCCAAGAAGAGAACGCCGCGATGCGCAAGCGTCACTTCGCCCGGATGCGGCACGCCGCTTCCGCCGCCGATCAGCCCGGTCGTCGAAGCCGAGTGATGCGGCGCGCGGAACGGTCGATGCGTCACGAGGGAGCCACCGTCGGGCAGCAGGCCGGCGATCGACGCAACGCGCGTGACTTCGAACGACTCCTGCTCGCTCATCGGAGGCAAGATGTCGGGCAACCGGCGCGCGAGCATGGTCTTCCCGCCGCCGGGCGAACCGACCATCAACAGGTTGTGGCCGCCGGCCGCAGCGATCACGAGCGCACGCTTGGCGACGACGTTCCCGCGGACGTCGGACAGATCCAGTCCGCTCCCGTTCTCCGCAACGTGCGCATGTCCGTTCACCGCCTCGACGTCGCCTTCTCCGCGAAGGAACCTGATCGCTTGTGCGAGGTGCGCGACGGGAAGCACCTCGAGGCTCGACACCAGCGATGCCTCCGCCGCGTTCGCGGTCGGTACCATCACGGCGCGCGCGCCGGCGTCCGCGGCAGCGATCGCAGCGGGGAGCACCCCACGGATGCGCCTTGCCCGTCTTGCGCAAGTGAGCCGGCGACAGGTTGATCGTGACCCGTTTGAGTGGCCACGTCTCCGAGGACGACTGGATGGCCGCGCGCACCCGCTCGCGCGCCTCCTGGATCGAAGGATCGGGAAGACCGACGATCGTGAAGACGGGAAGGCCTTGGGCGACGGCGACCTCGACGTCCACCGGATGCCCGTCCATCCCAACTACAGCGACGCTCTCGGTCTTGGCGATCACCTAGAACGCGCCCTCGAGATGCGTGACGACGAACCCGCCTCGGTCGCGCGCGATGTCCACAACGTCGAACCGGATCGCATGCGCACGGGGATGGTGCTCGGCCAAGTAGCGCGACGCGAGCGAGCGGATCCGGCGCTGTTTCCGCCACGTGACGGCCTCCGCGGGAGATCCGAACGCAACCGACCGACGAGTCTTCACTTCGACGAACGCCAAGATCCCGCCGCGCGCGGCGACGATGTCGATCTCACCCTCGCGGTAGCGGACGTTGCGATCGACGATGTCCCAGCCGCACCCGGCGAGGTAGGTCGCGGCGAGCGACTCGCCGATCTGCCCCAGCTCCCTGCGCTCCATGGCGCGCACGACGGTAACCCCGCGCGGCGACGGGCTCGATAGCGCGAGCGGCGTGAACGGCGCGCGCGCGACGAAACGACCGAAGAAATCTGGGCGGAACGGCGCGAGCGTCTAGCGAGAAGCCCAGAGCACGAGCAGCAGGATCACCACAGCCGTCGAAACGAGCAGCGTGATGTCGAGCACCTTGGTACCTCGATACCGGCGGAGCGGGTTGTAACCCATCGGCGCGATGCTATCGCGGCACCGTCAGGTGCGCTCCAAGCCTTCCGGCGAGTCCGGGACCTCGGAGCGCTTCAGCTCCTCGATGTTCACGTCGCTGAACGTCAGCACGCGAACGTTCGAAACGAAACGCGCGCTCCGGTACATGTCCCACACCCACGCGTCGGTCAACGTCAGCTCGAAATACGTGTCGGAACCGTCCGTGCGTTGGTCGAGCTTCACGCCGTTGGCGAGGTAGAAGCGCTTGTCGGTCTCGATGACGTACGTGAACATCGGCAGCACGTCTCGATACTCGCGGTAGAGAGCGAGCTCCATCTCGGCTTCGTACTTCTCCAGATCGTCGACGCTCATGCCTCCACCTCAACCTCGGCCTCCGAGAGGAACTCTTCGTCGCCGCTCGCCCATAGACGCATCTGTCCGACGCCGGTGAACGTTAGCCGGTGATGCGGCGATGGGCCCAGGGCTTCGAGCGCGCGCCAGTGCTCCGGTGTTCCGTAGCCTTTGTTCTCGTCGAAGCCGTACCCTTTGAAGCGGCGGTTCAGGTTGACCATCATCCGATCGCGCGTGACCTTCGCGACGACCGATGCGGCCGCGACGGCGATGGAGACGCGGTCGCCCTTCTTGATCGCCAGGGACGGGAACGGCACGCGCCGGACCGGGAACCCGTCAACGAGCAGGTACTCGGGCGTCGGTCGCAGCCGCATCGCCGCCTCGCGGAGCGCGCGCAGATTCGAGCGGTGCAACCCCCGCCGGTCGATCGAAGTCGACGGGACTCGCACGAGCGAGATCGCGACCGCTTGACGCTGGATTGCGGCACAGAGCCGGGCACGCGCAAGCGGCGTCAGCAACTTCGAATCGCGGAGGCCTGGGAGTTCGGCGTCATGGGGCAAGATCACTGCGCACGCGACCAGCGGACCGGCGAGCGCGCCGCGCCCGGTCTCATCGACGCCGGCGACCAGCCCGAACCCGGCGTCGCGCAGCCGACGTTCGATGCGTCCATCCGGTTCGAGCATGACCATCTCGGCCGGAGGATACCTCGGGCCCGGGACGATACCCAGCGCGCTAGGCGGCGCGCCTGCGACGAGCGACGATGCCCGAACCGAGCACCAGGACGGGAGCCATCGACATCAGACCTGCCGCCGTGGCGCTTGGATACTTCGGCCGGTGGAAGAAGCCGAACCGGCCGAGCGGCCATATCCGGATGAACGCGCGCCCGATGATCGCTTTCTTCTTGATCGGCCCCCGGGTACGGCTGTCGGATGAGTTTCCGCGGTTGTCCCCCATGACGAAGTACGTGCCGAGCGGGATCTTGAACGGGCCGTACGAGCTCGTATCGCGGTCCGAGTTCAGGTACGGCTCGTTCAAAGTCAACGACCCCTCCGGGGTTCGGATGGTGACCACGCCGTTAGTGATCTGGATCGTCTCTCCGGGCAGGCCGATAACGCGCTTGATGAAGTCCAGCGATTTGGGCTTCGTCACGCCGAGACCCTCGGTAAGGAAGCTGCGCACCCGACCCCAGAACGCCTTCTTTGGTCCCGGATCCTCGATGAACACGATGATGTCACCGCGCCGCGGCGGATGGATCCGGTACACGAGCTTGTTCACGAGAACGCGGTCGCCCACCTGCAGGGTTGGGACCATCGACTCCGATGGGATATAGAACGCCTGCAACAAGAACGTCTTGATCAGTAGCGCGAGCCCGAACGCGATGATGATGAGGATCGGGAGCTCTTTGAGGAAGCTCCCCTGCTTCTCTTTCTTCGGCTTGATCTCATCTTGATGCGG
>VAYV01000227.1 GCA_005883175.1 Actinomycetota bacterium | reverse complement strand
AACGGGATCGCAATATCTGCGTCGTCGGCGACGCCGATCAGAGCGTCTACGCGTTCCGCGGCGCCGACTTCCGCAACGTCTTGCGTTTCGAGGACGAGTTTCCCGACGCGCGCGTGATCGTGCTCGAGCAGAACTACCGCTCGACGCAGACGATCCTCGACGCGGCGAACGCGGTGATCGACCGCAACATGATGCGCAAGCCGAAGAACCTCTGGTCCGATCAAGGGGCCGGCGTCCCGATCGCTCGGTTCCACGCCGAGAGCGAGCAGGACGAAGCGATGTACGTCGCGCGCGCGATCGAGCAGCTGCGCGAAGAGGACGAACGGAAGTACGGCGATATCGCGATCTTCTACCGAACGAACGCGCAGTCCCGAGCGATCGAGGAAGTGTTCACGCGCTACGGCGTCCCATACCGGGTGATCGGCTCACTGCGGTTCTACGACCGCAAGGAGATCAAGGACGCGATGGCCTACCTCCGCCTGTCGATCAACCCGTCGGACGAGGTCTCGCTGAAGCGCGTCATCAACACACCGAAACGCGGGATCGGCGACCAGACCGTCGCAACTCTGGAGCGGTTCGCGCGCGAGGCAGGCATCTCGATCAGCGAGGCGGTCGACCAGGTCGACGCGATCGATCTGACCCAGCGCGCGCGCAGCGCGGTCGGCGAGTTCGGCTCGATCATGCGCGTGGCGCGGGAGATGGCCGAGGCGAACGCCTCTCCGGCCGAGGTGCTGCAACAGGTACTCGACTCATCCGCGTACATCGCCGAGCTCGAAGCAGAGAAGACCGTCGAGGCGCAGGGCCGCGTCGAGAACCTCCAAGAGCTGGTTGGGGTCGCCGATGCCTACTCGCGCGACAATCCCGAGGGCGGCGCCCGCGGGTTCCTCGAGCAGGTCGCGCTCGTCAGCGACGCCGACGAGGTCGTCGACGACGAAGGCGCCGTCACAATGATGACGCTGCACATCGCGAAGGGCCTCGAGTTCCCCGTCGTCTTCATCACCGGCATGGAGGAGGGCGTCTTCCCGCACATGCGTTCGATGACCGACCCGGGGCAGCTCGAAGAGGAACGCCGGCTGTGTTACGTCGGCATCACGCGCGCGAAGGAGCGCCTGTTCCTGACGCACGCGTGGAGCCGCTCGCTGTGGGGTGGGACGAACTACAACCCGCCGTCGCGGTTCCTCCACGAGATACCCGAGCACCTCGTCGTTGTGGCGGGGGAAGAGGCCGAGGAGGGCGAGACGGAGCTCGTTCGGGGCAAGGCAGGGCCCGGGCCCGCGATCACCGTCAGTGTCGGCGAGGAAGTCTTCCACGAGCGCTGGGGCCGGGGCGTGGTGGTCGCTGTGGCCGGCCAGGGGAGCAACGCGGAGGTCACGGTTCACTTCGCCGAGGAGGGCCAGAAACGGCTGCTCCTCGCCTATGCGCCGCTCAAGAAGATCTAGCGTCGCCACGCTCCGTGCTCTCGCCGTTTTGGGGCGAATGAACCTACTTGCTTGACTTGTTAATTAGTGGTTCTACAGTTGCAATCGTTCCAGGGGGGCCTGCCAAGGGCCTGGGGAAGAGCGAAGCGGAGCGACGTCGTAGGCATCTCCCGATGGAGGGAGACTATGAGCGGCGAAGCGCTCCATAGCATTCCTGGAACTCAAAAGCCGGGCCGGAAGGCTCAGGGATATCTGCATCTCTTCGCGGCGACGTTGTTGTGCCGTCCGCTCGAGCCGCCGGAACCAGACGTCGACGCCCTCGTTCGATCTGCGGATCTCGAAGCGTCGCGCATGGCGGACGGCGCGCGCATCGAGTTGGCGCAGCGCGATCACACCGCGTTCCGGCTCGTATACCGCGCGATCCGCGACCGGGCTGCCCGCGTTCGCCCGGGCGAGATCGTGTCTGAGCCGCGGTGGATGCGCGCCGTTTCTGCGCTGTCGTGGCTGCGACATCGTCAGCGTGCGGCGCTGATCCTCGACGCGATGACGCCACTAACGGTGGCCGACATCGCGGAGGTTATCAACGTGTCCGAGCACGAGGCGGAGCGCATCATCGGCACCGCCGTCGCGTCGGTTGCGCGCGCGCTCGGCCGTCCCACCGACGTCCGGGCGGATCTCGAGCAGGCCGCGAAGCATCTCAGATCGAGCGACGAGGTGGTGCCGATCGAGCCGGGGGAGCCCGCGCTGCCCAGGCGCGTCGTACGGCTTCTGCTGGACAGTCCGCCCGCTAAGGCGCCGGAGCCGCCCACGTTCGCGCCCGACATGACGCCAGTCGATGCTCTGCTCGCGCGCTCCGAGGCCGAGCCGGCGGACATCACCTTCGCGGCGCCGACGCCTCCGAAGCCGCCCGTGGCGGTCCCTGCGGCGAACCGGCGGCGGGATCGTCGCGTTGCGCGCGACGGCCTCGTCGCGCTCCTATCGCTGGTGGTCGTCGTCTTCGCGCTGCTCCCGATGTCGTCCAGGGCGGTGCGTCCTTCGATCCATCCGAGCAGCCCCGCGGTCAACGCCGTCACGCCGCGGACCCACCCCGCCGCGCCGACGAAGGTCCTCTCGGCGACGGTCGTGCGTGTCCACCGCGGTGACACACTGTGGGCGATCGCAGAGCGCACGCTCCGCGACCCGATGCGCTGGCGCGAGATCTGGCGGCTGAACCGGGGCAAGGTGATGCGAACCGGCCAGCGGTTCACGGATCCGAACCTGATACGGCCCGGGTGGGTCCTGAAGATACCTGGGTAAAAGCACCATGTGATCGGCGATAGCACCGTCGCGGTGCGTTTGCTCATCGCCGCGGGCCTCGGCGCAGCCGTGGGGATCGAGCGCGAGCTCCGCGAGCAATGGGCGGGCCTTCGCACGCACATCCTCGTCTGCGTCGGCGCGTGCCTCTTCACACTGATGTCCGCCATCGGTTTCAGCGCGTTCATCGGCGGCACACAGAAGGCGGCCGCCAACGCAGACGTCACGAGGATCGCGTCGCAGGTCGTCGTCGGCATCGGGTTCATCGGCGGAGGAACGATCCTCCGTCAGGGCGCGAATAACGCTCTCCGGACTGAAGCCGCTCGAACGATGGCTGTCCCGCGCGGCGAAGCGGAACGAGAGGTCGTCCGAGAACGAGCCCTAAGCGCCGCTCTGCGCGCGCGCCCCGTTTCGACCGTTCCGAGACGGACGCAGGTCGACCTCGCGTGGAATGTCGGGATTCGCCAACGCTTCCGCGATCGCGCGGATGATCGGCCGCGAGATCAGCAAGCTCAAGTGTCCGACATCCTTCACCAGCACATTGCGCGCGCGCAGTGCCGGCTCGGTGATCTTGGCGTTCGACGCTGGCAGCACGAGCGAGTCGAGGTTCGAGTAGAAGGAGATGAACCGCACCGGCATCGCGCGCGACGAGCGCGCGAGCTGGCGCAGAAGCAACGAACCGGGACGAAGCTGGCGCGCGGTCTTGCCCCGGCCGACCCACGCGGCGTGCGTGCCGCGGTGCGGCGTCCCGAGCGTGATGCAGGTATGAACCTTCTCGTGACCGCCTAGCTTCTGGATGTAATAGCGCGCCACCAAACCCCCGAGCGAGTGGCCGATGAGGTGAACGTGGGTGGCTTCGGTGCGCTGAAGGATCTCATCGACGTGCACGGCAAGCTGGTGGGCCAGCTCTTTGATGTCGTGCCCGATGACGTTGTAGTTCATCGTGTCGACCGAGCGGAAGCCGAACTTCTTCAGCGAACGCCGCATGATCACGAACGCGCTGCGGTTGTGGAAGTAGCCATGGAGCAGGATGATCGGCGTGCTTGCCGCGACGGGGTCCAGGTACCGCAACGGGACCTGCGACGTGTACCGGTCGCCCAGCCGAACAGCATCTTCCACCTTCAGTGCGTCCGAGATGAGGCCCGCGGGGTAGAGCGCGACGTTCAGCGACGTCATGAGGATCTCTCTGGCGAAGCCCGGATACGTCCGCGGACGCAGCATCGTGCGCTGCAAGACTTTTCGGACGGAGTTTGCGTCGGAGCCGAACGCGCCGATCCTGCTGCGCGCGCTCACGCGAGATGTTCCCCGGGAGTAGCGTCCTTCATCAGCTAGAACCCCTCCATCACCACGCTGGAGCAATTCCAACCGGCAACCCTGGTCTCAGCGGCGCCGGTCCAGGGAAGGAACTATGCCGAGCGCGATTGTAACTGCAGCAAGCGCCTTCCCCTCAGAGCTGTGAAAAGATTCGCCGAATTTTTTCGAGCAGCTGCCCGCTAATGCCCGCGAGTGAGCAAAAAGATGATTCCGAGCACCAAGATGGCGGCGGCCATCACGATCGGACCGATGATCCACTGGATCCCCATCCGCCCCCGCGGAACGATCTTGCGGGCCGGATGCACGCGCTTCTTCTTGCGCGGCGGAGGTGTCGTCATCGGTAGACGCGCCACCGTTCGAACCGGCGCGCGGACGGGATGTCTGGTGGAGGGAGAACTTCCTCGACGTCGGCTTGTTCGGGTCGAAGGTGGAGTTCTTGCAGCGCAGCCATGATCGCTCCGTGAACCTTCGAGATCGCTCTGTGCGGGTCAGCGTGCGCGCCACCTTCAGGCTCGGCGACGACATGGTCGGCCAAGCCCAATGCCTTCAGTTCATGGGCGGTGAGGCGAAGCTCGTTCGCAACCGTTTCGAGGTCGTCACGGCGCAGGATGCTGGCTGCCCCTTCCGGAGCGATGACCGAAAAGGTCCCATGTTCCGAAATGAGGAAGACGTCGCACGCCGCAAGCGCAAGCGCACCGCCACTGCCGCCCTCGCCGACGCACACGGCCACTGTCGGGACCGGCGCAGTCAGGAGCGCCTCGAACGTTGCTGAGATCTCGCGCGCGATCCCGTCGGCCTCCGAGCCGGCGGACGGGTCGGCTCCCGGCGTGTCGATCAGCGTGACGATCGGCCGCCGAAACCTCGCGGCGAATCCGATCGCGCGCCGAACACGCCGGTAACCGCCGGGGTGCGTTCTGCCGGTTCCGGAGAATCGGTTCTGGGCGATGAAGATGGGCCGCCCGTGTTCGAGCCAATCGTCGGCGACACACACAAGGATCGAGGCATCTGGACCTCCTCGTCCCAAGATCGTGCCTCCCGGGAGATAGTCGGCTCCGGTTGGTCGCTTCGCGTCCCGGGCCAGCGTCACCTCGGTCCACGCATCCGCCGCTGTGCTCGGCTGGGCTTCCTCGATGCTGTGGCCGGCTCCGGCGATCCCGTAGCTCACCGGTCCGAGGAACTCCGACACCCGCTTGCGAAGATCGGCGACGGGGACGATCTCGTCGATCAAACCGTGCGCGAGAGCGGTCTCAGCGGTGTGCGAGGCCTCGGGCAGTGGCTCGCCGGTCATCGATTCGGCGACGCGCGGCCCGGCGAACCCGATCGTCGCGTGCGGCTCGGCCCACAGCAGGTCCGCGCTCGATGCGAACGAGGCGAAGACGCCGCCGGTCGTGGGGTTCCGGAGGTAGCAGAAGAATGGCGCTCTCTCCGCGACAAGCTTTTCGCGCGCGATGAGCGTCGCGGGCATCTGCGACAGCGCGAGCATCCCCTCCTGCATGCGCGCGCCGCCGGTCGCGGTCATCGCCACCACCGGCACCCCCGTGGCGGCCGCGTGCTCGAACGCGCGGCATATCCGTTCGCCGGCGGCCACGCCCATCGATCCGCCGAGGAACCCGAACTCGAACGCGATCGCGATCATGCGCTGACCCGCGAGCACGCCCTCCGCGACCAAAACCGACTCGCTGCAGCCCGTCTTTTCGCGCGCCGCGCGCAGCTGCTCGGCATAGCCGGGGAACTCCAGGGGGTCGCCGGACACGACGTCGTCGAACAACAGCGTCCAGCCGGGGTCGAGGACGAGATCGAGCCATTCGCGCGCGCTTCTGGGTGTCATAACTCCTGCTTTGCGGCCGTTTCCACGGGGCCCGTATCATCACGCCCACCGAGACCCCTCGACAAACGGAGGCGTATTGCCGGG
>VAYV01000226.1 GCA_005883175.1 Actinomycetota bacterium | reverse complement strand
GAGACCATGCAGAACACCTGGAGCCAGTCGCAGCCGTCGAGTGGGGCCGACTGTTCGGCGCACGGTGGCGGCAAGGGCTACTCGATCACGATCGGCCTGGGCGACACCGTCGTGCGCGACTTCGGTAACTACCAATCACCGGATCTCGCCATCGACAAGACCGCGGACGCGGCAAGCGTCAGTGCCGGCAGCGACATCGGCTTCAAGATCAAGGTGACGAACAACGGTCCCGGACCGGCGAACAGCGTTTCGCTTACCGACCCGCTGCCCACGAAGACGGGCATCAGCTGGACGGTTGCAGACGACGGCGGCGCAACGTGCAACATCGCGTCGAACACCCTGACGTGCACGAAGTCGGTCCTCGCGTCCGGCGCCAGCTTCACGGTGCACGTCACGAGCCACACGACGAAGGACAGCTGCGGCACGTACGACAACACGGCCACCGTGTCCGCGTCGCACAACGACGGCTCCCCACAGGACTCGGCGTCGACCGAAGTGCTGTGCGCCAGCATCGCGATCGACAAGACCGCCGACCAGGGAACAGTCAGCGCCGGTACCGACATCGGGTTCAAGATCAAGGTCACGAACATCGGCGCCGGGACGGCGACCGGCGTGTCGATGACCGACACACTGCCGACCAACGCCGGCCTCTCGTGGACCGTCGCCGACGACGGCGGGGCGACCTGCGGCATCAGCAGCGGCGTGCTCACCTGCACGATGGCGTCGCTGGCTTCGGGCGTGAGCTTCACGGTTCACATCATCTCGCCGACGACCAAGGCGACGTGCGGCACGGTGGACAACACGGCCTCCGTGACCACCACGAACGACGGCCACGGCGAGGACAGCGCGTCGATCTCCGTGCTCTGCCCGTCGATCGATGTTGCGAAGGTTGCCGACCAGGGAACGGTGAGCGCCGGAACCGGCATCGGCTTCAAGATCACCGTTACCAACACGGGTCAGGGCAACGCTACCAACGTAACGATGACAGACACGCTGCCGACGAATGCCGGCCTGTCCTGGACGGTTGCGGACGACGGCGGAGCGATCTGTGGCATCAGCCAGGGCGTGCTGACGTGCACGATGGCCAGCTTGGCCGCGGGCGCGCATTTCACGGTCCACATCACCTCGCCGACGGACAAGACGACGTGTGGAACGGTGAACAACACCGCGTCCGCGTCGGCTGAGAACGACGGCTCTGACCAGGCAAGTACGTCCGTCACGGTGCTCTGCCCGGCCATCGACGTCGCGAAGGTCGCAGACGCCGACCCGGTCAACGCGAACGACTCCGTCGGCTTCAAGATTACGGTTACGAACACCGGCCAGGGCGATGCCACCAACGTAACGATGACGGACACGCTGCCGACGAACGCCGGCTTGTCCTGGACGGTCGCGGACGACGGTGGGGCGACATGCGGCATCAGCGCCGGTGTCCTCACCTGCTCGATGGCGTCGCTGGCATCGGGCGCGCACTTCACCGTGCACATCACGTCTCCGACGACGAAGGCCACGTGCGGAACGATCAACAACACCGCCTCCGCGTCCGCTGGAAACGACGGCTCGGATGAAGCCAGTGCGTCCATCCACGTGCTCTGCCCGGACGTCACGATCACGAAGAAGGCCGACGCCGGCAGCGTGAAGGGCGGCGACGTGGTCGGGTTCACGATCACCGTGTCGAACGCCGACACGCAGACGACTGGAACGGCGTACAACGTCGTCGTGACGGACCCGCTGCCGAGCGGCCTGACGTGGCACATCGACCCGGCCGTGCAGGGCTGCTCGATCACGGGCGGATCGCTGACCTGTAACGTCGGTGACCTCGCATCGGGCGCCAGCTTCAGCGTGCACATCGTGTCTGACCCGACGACGGCCGCCGACTGCGGCACGACCGTTACCAACACGGGTTACGTCACACTGGACAACGGCGACGGCGGCAACGCGACCGACCACGTCGACGTGACCTGCCCCGACCTCGGGATCGGGATCACGAAGGACGGGCCCCAGTACGCGCACGTGGGCGACACCGTTCAGTACACGATGACGGTCACGAATGGAACCGACGAGCCGCTGTCCAACATCGTGGTCACAGACCCGAAGTGCAACTCGGCGCCTGTGTACCAGAGCGGTGACACGAACAACGACCAGATCCTGCAGGCGGGTGAGGCCTGGGTGTACACCTGCGACCACGTCGTGCTGTCGACGGATACCGATCCGCTACTGAACACGGCGCACGTCGACGGACAGGACAAGCTCGGCCGCCACACCTCGAACGAGGCGTCGCACTCGGTGGACATCCTCCACCCGTCGATCTCGATCGTGAAGACGGCGAACCCGATCTCAGGCGGCCCGGGCGACCCGGTGACGTACACCTACGTCGTGAAGAACACGTCGTCCGACACGACGCTGTACAACGTGACGGTGACCGACGACAAGCTCGGATTCATCGGGACGATCGCCGTCCTGGCTCCGGGCCAGAGCGTGACCCTTCACAAGTCGACGACACTGCCTACCACAGCCGGCGCGCTGACGAACGTCGGCACGGCGACTGGTGCGGACCGGCTCGGGAAGAAGGTCTCTGCCCACGACGACGCAGTGGTCACGGTCGTCCTGGCGATCCGGCTCCCGAGGACGGGCTCGGACACGGGACTGCCACTCGAGACCGGCTTCGCGCTCCTCGGGATCGGGTTCGTTTTCATCGGGATCGCGCGGAAGCGGCACTCGATCGAAGACGAGATCGAGGCAAGCGACTCGTAACAGCGTCGAACCTATGAACGGCCGGTCGCAAAAGCGACCGGCCGTTCTGTTTGCAGCACCCCATGCAGTTGTGGGATGCGCGCTATTCAGTCGTCCGTGCTCAACTGGGACATGCGTCCCATGACTAGTCCAACGGCACAAACATCTAGTGCCGGATATCCATAGAAACGCCAGGTTCTCTCCCTCACTATGTGCGCACGTTCGGCACAAGGAGTGCTGAACCGCTCGAGACC
>VAYV01000225.1 GCA_005883175.1 Actinomycetota bacterium | reverse complement strand
CGCGGTCGGACACGCGCACGATGAAGCTTCCGTCCGCCCGGGCGGCGCTCACCTCGACCGCTTCGCCCGGCGGCGAGTATTTCACCGCGTTGTCCAGCACGTTGAACAGCGCTTCCTCGAACGCGCCCGGGGACGCCATGATCTCCGACCCCTCCGCCTGCACGTCGAGGTCGAGCGAGATCCCGTAGTGGTGCGCGAGCGGCTCGATGCGGTCGATCGCCTCGCGGACTGCGTACGCGGCGGGCAGCGGCCTCGACTCGTGCTTCACCTCGGCCGACGACAGGTCGAGCAGCCTCGTGGTCAGCATCGTCAGCCGGTCGACTTCTTCCGCCATCTCCTTCAGGTACTCGGTCTCATCGGCGTCGTGTGTCCCGGTCGTGGCCAAGAGCTCGTCGATTCGGATCTTGATCGCGGTGAGCGGCGTTCGTATCTGGTGCGACGCCGCGGCGACGAAGTCTTTCTCTCGGTGAACCAGCCGGTCGATCTCCGCGCCCATCGTGTTGAGCGTGCCGGCGAGCGACGTGATCTCGTCGCTTCCGCCGACAGTGATCGTCTCTTCCAGGTACCCTTCACCGAAGCGCTTCGCGCCGGCGGCGACGATCTCCAAACGGCGTGCGATGCGCCGCGAGAGGAAGACGCCGACCATCGCGGCGATCATCATCACCACTGCGCCGATCGCGGCAAGCTGCGCCCAGGTCTCGCGGTTTTCCCGTCGCACCGGCGCGAGCGAGATCGACGCCCACAGCACGCCGCTCAGCCGGCCTTCTTTGAACGTCGGCGAGGCGATCAGCAGCCGGCGCCCGTCCGGCGTGTCTGCGATGCGCGTGGCCGTCGCCCCGCGTCGTGCGGACTCAACCTCGGGCGCGCTCGTCACCAGCGCCGGGAACGCCTGGCGGTTGGTCGGCGCCGCGATCGTGCTTCCGCTCGCGTCGAGCAGCCATGCGGCGTCGGCCTGGCCTTCGTAGTGCTCGACGAGCGAGCGCGACGGCTCCGTCGTGCGCGCAACTGCCGATGCTGTGTGCTGCGTGTCGAGCGACTCCGCGTCGACGAACGAACGCAGATGACCGTGAACGGAAACGACGCCGAACGGAACGAGTGTGACCGTCAGCAACCCGAGCGCGAAGAGGACGAATGCAACGACGAGGTTTTTGCGCAAGCTCATCCGGGCTCCGTCGCGAGACGGAAGCCGACGCTGCGCACGGTTTCGATGTAGACCGGCTTACGCGCGTCGTCGCCGAGCTTCTTGCGCAGGCCGCTCATGTGCACGTCCAGGGTCTTGCCGCTCTCGCCGAGCGACATGTTCCAGATCGCGCGCACCACCTCGTCGCGGCGTACCAGCGTCCCCGGCCGCATCAACAGCATGCGCAGCAGCTCGAACTCTTTGTTCGTGAGGTCGAGCTCGTCTTCTTTTTTGTACGCGCGGTACGCGCCCAGATCGAGACGGAGGTCCTTGAAGGTCAAGACCGAGCGGCTCGGCTCGGGAGTCGTGGCGGCGCGGCGTGAGATCGCGCGCATCCGGGCGATCAGCTCCGGGACGCTGAACGGCTTCACGACGTAGTCGTCGGCGCCGAGCTCGAGGCCGGCGACGCGGTCGGCCTCCTCGCCGCGCGCGGTCACCATGATGATCGGGACCTGCGAGCGGGTCCGGATCTCGCGAGCGACGTCCCGCCCGTCCATATCGGGCAGCAGCAGGTCGAGCAAGATCACGTCCGGTTCCCAGGTACGCGCCAACCGGAGGGCGCTGTGCCCCGTCTCACATAGTGAGACGGCGTACCCCTCCCGCTCGAGCGCGCGCCGCAGCGGCCGCGCGATCGTCGACTCGTCCTCGACTACCAAGACCCGCATCGGCCCGCTTCCTTGAGACGCCGCCGGCGCCGAGGGAATCATGCCACACGCCCCTTACGCCCTGGAGAGGGCGTCCGCCGGGGCGAGAGAGGGCCCTTGGGGCAGGCTCTTCCGGAGCGAGCGAGGACGAACGGGGCGTTGGCGGCCGTCCGGAAAGAGCCTGCCCTCATCGGGCACGGCGCGGGAGCACGTCGATCCGGACGCAGAATCTTCGCGCGCGCGCCGGTAGGTCGAGTAAGGCATGGCCGATCCGGGAGCGTAGGGAGGCGAAGGTAAGACGAACGTTCTGTGGTGCTAAAGAATCGGACTCAGGTGATCGAGCGCGCCAGCCGCTGCAAAGCGGAGACGTCGCTCCAGAGCTCTCGCCGCTGCTCGAGCATCAGGTGGCGGTCGAGCTCCCCGACGGTCTCCGACAGGGCCAGCTCGACGGCGGCGTGGAGCTCGCCGGACGACGCGGGCTTATAGACGCGGTAGACGGCGGGGACCTCGGGGGTCGGCGTCTCGCTCTCGGCCGGCTGCGCCTCGGCCGCGGAGGCCGGAAGCATGAGCACGGCCGGCAACATGATGTAGCCCCGCACGTTTCGCAGGGCCAGCACGAGCTCGCTGCCGAACATGTCGGAGAGCTCCCCGTCGATGACGGCGACGTCGTGGTGGGCCGTCTGGAGCGCCTCGACGGCGGCTGCGCCGTCGGAGGCCTCGGTGGCCTCGTGGCCGGCCATCTGCAGGGTCATCACGAGGCGCGCGCGCTCGTCGGAAGGGGCTTGGGCGATGAGGACGGCGGCCATTGCTGGCGGAAAGGATACCCTGGGCCGGCGTTTCCGAACCACCCACGGCGGGCAAGAGGGCCGTCGGAGCTACGAGGGCGGAGTAGCCTGGTGGGAACGTTGGAGGAGGTTCCGGATGGGCATCTTCGACGGGTTCGCGTCGCAGGTCCCCGACATCGACCCGCAGGAAACGACCGACTGGATAGAGGCGTTCGACCAGGTCGTCCAGCAGCGCGGCAAGACGCGCGCGCGCTACCTGCTCAACCGGCTGCTCGAACGAGCGAACCTGGAGAAGGTCGGGTTTCCGGTCCAGGTATCGACGCACTACGTCAATACGAT
>VAYV01000224.1 GCA_005883175.1 Actinomycetota bacterium | reverse complement strand
CGATCGCAATATCCCGATGCACACGACCGTGCCGTCGGCCACGACGGTCGCATTGCGGACGGTTCCCTCAAGCAGCGAGACCTCGCCGAAGAAGTCACCCGCACCGAGCTCCCCGATCTCACGGCCGGCGCGGAACACGCGGACGCGACCGTCGGTGATGAAGTAGAAGCCGAGGCCTTCTTCGCCTTCCGGGACGATGACTTCGCCGTCCTCGAACAGCAGGACGTGCGCCCGCGAAGCGATCTGCTCGACCTCTGGAGGTGGGCAGCATTCGAGGATGGGCATCTGCGTCAGAGCGCGCGCGCGCTCGGCCTGGCCGAGGGACACGCTCTTCGTCATGGCGGAGCGTTCGACGCTGCGGAGCCGTTGTCCTCCTACCGGGCTCCTGCGCGGGCGCGAGGCGTGCCGAGCTCCATGAAGACCGCTTCGAGCGCCAAGACGGCCTGCACGTTGCGCGCGAGAGCTCGCCGCGTGTCTTCGATCCGCTCGAGCGCGCCGACGAGCCACGCTGGGTCGGCGACCGCCGCCGCGCGGCGGAGGCGCTCTGCCATCTCCGTGTTGACCAATGCATCGTCGGGCACACCGGCGCCGGCCAGCAGCACGTCTCGATAGAACGAGGCTACGTCGCGCAGTGCGGAGTCGTAGACCTCGGTCTCGGTCCGCCGCGCCTCACGCTTGTGCCGGTCCTCCACGCGCTTGCGCGCGGCGCCCGTCGCGCGCGCGTCGCCGAACGCCTCGAGGTGACGGGCAAGCTCGTCCTTCTGCCGCTTGGTCAGCGCGGACACAGCAGCCGCAGCTTCCTCTGCAAGCTCGGCAGCGATCCGCACCGACTCCGATGGACCACTCCGCACGAGGCGGCCGGGGATGTCGAGGTGCGCGCGCCGCCGCTCGGGCGCGCCCGGGTCCTTCACGAAGCGCAAGGCGGTGGAAAGGTCGCCGCCGGTGCGCGAAGAAGTCCACACGCCGGCACCTCGACACGACCGTCGGCAGCAAGTCTTCCGGGGATTCCGTGACGAGCACGAAGACCACATCTCCGGGGGGCTCCTCGAGCACCTTCAGCAACGCGTTCGATGCGGCGGGATTGAGCCGGTGCGCGTCCTCGAAGAGGAAGACCTTCACGCGCCCCTCGTACGGCGAAAGGTACGCGTTCTCACGGACGGTCCGTACCTGATCGACCAGGATCTGCGCCCCCTCCGGCGCGATCGTGTACACGTCGGGATGGGCGCGCCGCAGCACGCGCGCGCACACGTCGCACACGCCGCAGCCGCCGTCGGGGCAGTTGAGCGACGCCGCGAGCGCCATCGCAGCAAGCTCGCGGCCCACACCTTGTGGGCCGACGAAGAGGTACGCGTGACCCGGCGCGCCGCTCGCGACGGCGTCGCGGAGGATCCGCACGGCGGTCTCTTGCCCGATCAGGCGCGACCACATCGCCGGATCGTTCCCGGTGCGCGCGCTCACGTCTCCACGCGATCCGGCGCGAGGAACGGCAACACCGCGGCACGCACCTGCGTGTGAACCTGCTCCTTGGTACCCGAGGCATCGACGACCGCGAACCGGCTCGGATACTCGCGCGCGAGGTGCACGTACGCCTCGCCCACCTTGCGGTGGAAAGAGACGTCTTCCGATTCCATGCGGTCCGGGTCCCCTTCGAGGCGCTCGAGCCCCCGCTCCGCTTCCAGGTGCAGCAGGATCACAAGATCCGGGAGCAGCTCGTCGGTCGCCCACTCGTTCAAGTGCAGCACGTCGTCCTCTCCGAGCCCGCGCGCCAAGCCTTGGTACGCGAGTGAAGAGTCAATGTACCGGTCGCATATGACGACCGCATCGCGTTCCAACGCCGGCCGGACAGTGTCGGAAACGTGCTGGGCGCGCCCCGCCGCGTAGAGCAATGCCTCCGTCTTCGGATCCATTCCCCGATTCTGCGTGTCGAGGAGGATGTGGCGGATCCGCTCTGCGATCGGTGCACCACCCGGCTCGCGCGTAACGACGACGTCCTTTCCTTGCTCCTTGGTCAGCCAGTCGTACAGGAGCTTCACCTGCGTCGACTTGCCGGCCCCCTCAACACCTTCGAACGAGATGAAAAGGCCCTTGCGCGCGCCGCCGGCGAGGGCCGGCTGTCTGAAGCGGAGGCCGCGTTTGCGGGCAGTCTTGCGCAGGCCGCGCGCAGTTGCGATCCCTCGCGCCGCGTCAACCCCGGAAAAGAAGAGGAAGATCCCGCCACTCGCCATCGCGATCCGCGACCCCGAAAAATCGATCGTGTAGTGGGAAGTGGACAGCGTGTGGTTGCCTATCGCCCCCGCGAGAAGCGGCCACCCCGCCAAGCCGATGAAGAGAGAGAGTTGAATGCCCGTTTGGAGCGTGGCGAACGTTCGGCCGCGTAGCCGGTCCTCCGTCTTTTCTTGGAGAAGTGTGAATGTCGTAACCCAAGCCGTCCCAGCGCCGAATCCAGCAAAGAAAGTGACCGGGAGAGCGGCTTGTAGCGACGTCATCAACGAAACTCCGACGGCCGAGATGCCCCCTACCATCAACCCGATGGGAAAGATTTTCTCTCGGTCGAAACGTCGGGACAGCCACCCCGCCGTCATCATGCCGCCCACGAGACCGAGACCAACCGCAACGATCAATGTGCCCCATGCTGCCGTAGCACCCTGAGAGCTGCGCACGAGCTTGCCGGCGAAGATGGGTCCGAGCGCGATGATCGCGCTGCCCCCAGAGAAAGCTGTCCAGGCGCCGAGCACCAATGTGCGGACGATCGGCTGCTTTCGGATGAAGCGCAGCCCCTCGAGGAGGTCAGAGAAGGGGTTCCAGCGGGCTCCCGGTGCGCGCGCGCGCTTCACTTTCATCAACTCGCGCGGGAAGGTGGCGACTCGAGACGCCGAAAATAGGAAGGTCCCGGCATCGAAGAAGAAGGCAAGTATGACCGGATGCGCCTTCAGAGCCGGAAAGACACCCTGAAGGAGATGGGCCGGAGCGACAAGCAAGGCGACGAGCGCGCCGGCGAATGGGAAAGATGCGTAGGTCGAGATCTGCGAAAGCTGATTAGCCATCATCAGCTGGTCGCGTTCGACCAAGTTCGGGATGGTCGCATCCTTGGAGGGCATCCACATCTGCCCCAGCATCTCCATCAGCGATGAGACGAGATAGAGCTCCCAGAGGGTGTGCACCCACGGGATGGACGCGATCAAGAAAGCCCGAGCGATGTCGGCTGAAACCATCAGGCGCCTGCGATCGAAGCGATCGGCTAAGACACCGGCGAATGGCCCGAAGAACAGGCCGGGGACGACTCGGAATAGAAGGACGCCGCCCACAGCGAACTCGGCCTTCGCCCCAGAGATGGGATGATCAGAAGACGCAACGTAGACGACGAGGGCGAAAACGCCGAGCCAGTCGCCGAGACTTGAGACCGTTGTAACAGCCCACATCCGGCGGAAGTACCGGCGCTTGAGAAGAACGAGAAGGCCGGAGGGTCGCTCTGATGGGGCGACGTACTCCCGCTGGGGAGGTTGCGAGGGTCCCGTAGCCATCGGGTTAAGCGAGCGTAGCACGCACCCTCAGGCGCTCTGGGGGTGCTGGGGGTCGGTAGGATGCCGCGCGATGACCCACCTGGTTGAGAGCTTTCGAGACCACTTCTACATCGGTCTGTACCTCCTGTTGCTCATCGACACGATGGGGCTGCCGATCCCATCCGAGCTGCCACTTTTGTACGGCGGATACCTGATCTGGCAGCACAAGATCTCGATCGTTCCCGCCGGGTTCATCGCGGCCGCCGGGGCGCTGACGGGCTCATTGATCGCCTACGCCATCAGCCGCAAAGTAGGGCGCGCGGTTGTGCTTCGCTGGGGTCGTCGCGTCTTCATCACCGAAGAGCACCTCCACCGCTCGGAGTTGTGGTTCGAGAAACGAGGGCCGGCTGCGGTGTTCGTCTGTCGCATGATCCCACTGGCGCGCACGCTCATCTCGATCCCGGCCGGCATCGCGGAGATGGAGCCGATCCGCTTCGCGATCTACAGCTTCGCGGGATCGCTACCGTGGGCTTTCGCGTTGCTCGGCGCCGGATGGGCGCTCGGCAGCAGCTACAAGAAGGTGCAGCATTCATTCACCCTGGCGA